>DASZUH010000463.1:0-24794 GCA_035547715.1 Solirubrobacterales bacterium | reverse complement strand
TGATCGTGCCGGTCACTTCCTTGCCGGAGATCGTCGCCCCGGGGGTCGAGGCGACGATCGAGCCGCTCGGGGTGAGCGGCCCTTCGGGCCCGGTGTCGGTCGGGTCGGGGTAGCCGCAGAGGTGGGGGGAGGAGAAGCAGTTCGTCGACCGGTTCGGTTCCGTCGCCGCCGGCGAGCCCGTTTCGGACGGCGGAGGTTCGGACGGCGGTGGGGTGGTGCCGGACTGGTGCGATTCCGGCGTCGGCGTCGGCGTCGGCGTGGGGCCGGAGCCGGACCCGGACCCGGACCCGGAGGTCACGGAAGGCGTGTCATCGTCGGCGGTGGTGGTGGCGGCGCTCGACACCACGGTGGCGGGCGCCACGGTCTCGGCCTGGCGCCGGCGGGTCGCGCGCCGCCCGGGTGCCCGGTGGACGTGCGCGCGGAGGACGACCCGGTGCTCGCCGATGGCCGGTCGGCCGGCGGACCACCGGCTGCCGACGGCCGCATCCGCGTGCCCCGACGGGGCGCCCGCCGACGCGATCAGCGCGGCGACCAGCGCGATGACGACTGCGCACCCTGCAAGCACGTGGCGTAACGGCGTTGAACCCATCGGCCCCCCATCGACGTCGGGCATCCCCTGCTGGACGAGACGTACGGCGAAGTGGACTTATATTTGAGCCTCGGGGTCTGGTTGTCACCAAATTGTGTTCCACTCCTACTTTTTTCAACACTGAACCCGAAGTGGGTTCAGGTGTGTCAGGAGTGGGTTGAGGCGATGACCGCGGAACCGGGAGCGGTGACGATCGGCGGCGGGGCGATGCCGAGGGCGACCTTCGCCGCCCGCCACTCGTTGTGCGCCCGCGATCGGTACCTGGGCGAGACCACGCCGAGGCCTGCGGCTCCCGCCGCCCGGATCGTGTGGCGCAGCACGAGCGCCGCCCTGATCGCGGCGACCGTGGACCGTGAGTAGTGCTTCTCGGCGAAGAGCAGGCGGGAGTGGGTGAGCTGTGGCTTCAGGGAGCCTCCCGAACCGTCCCCGCAGTGGTGGACGATGGTGAGGTTCGGTAGGTGTTGCACGGGCCAGCCGGCCTGCCAGAAGCGATAACACCAGTCGATCTCCTCGGAGTAGAGGAAGAAGCGCTCGTCGAGTGGGCCGACCTCCTCGACCGCCTCTCGCCGCGCGATCAGGAAGGCGCCGACGAGCCAGTCGGCGGTACCGGCGCGGGTGTAGCGCGCCGTCCCCCCGACGGGCTCCTGGAAGCGGCGGCCAAGCGGCCAGTAGGCGGAGAAGAGAGCTTCGCCGAAGCTTCTGACCGGAGAGGGGAAGCGCCGGATCGAGGGCAGGCGACGGCCTCGCGGATCGGTCTGGACGACGCTGGCGAGGCCGATCCGCGGCTGCGCGTCCATCGCCGCGACGAGCGCGCCGAGGCTGCCCTCGCGGATCTCGACGTCGGGATTCAGCAGGAGCACGTAGCGCCCCCGGGCCTCCCGCAGCGCGACGTTGTTGGAGGCGGCGAAGCCGCGATTCGGGCGCCGGAAGACCGTCGCCTCCGGGAACTCGGATTCGATCGCCTCCGGCGTGCCGTCCTCGGAGCCCGCATCGACGACCAGCCAGTCGGCGTCGACCCAACCCTGGGCGGCGCGCGCCGAGTGCAGGGTGGCGAGCGCCTTGTCACGCCCGTTGTGGGTGACGACGACGATCGAGAGATCCGGCCTCGTCCGATCGGGGTGTCCGCCGGTGGTCACGGTTAACCAACGCCCGGCCGGGCGCGATCTTTCCGTCGACCGGACGCAAGTACCACCGGTGGGCCGGCGTTTGTAGGAGAGGTGGATACCGTCACCGACAACCGTGCCGCGCCGTCGCCCGCCGCCGGCCCTGACGTTCTTCGCCGGATGCTGCGGCGCCCGCGGCTCGGAACCCTCGTACAGGCACCGCGGATCGTCAAGTACCGGGCGCTCTCCTCGCTGCGCCCCGAGGGCGGGGAGCCGATCGTGCTGCAGCCCGTCCTCTTCCTCGGTCCGGGCAGCGTGAAGCTGGGCGAGGGCGTCCAGTTCGGCTGGCGCGCATCGCCGCTCTTCTACGCCGGTTATTGCCACGTCGAGGTGAGCAGCTCCGAGGGCACGGTGGAGATCGGTGACCGGACCGAGTTCAACAACAACCTCTTCATCAAGAGCGAGGGCGCCGGCATCAAGATCGGCGCCCACGGGCTCTTCGGCGCCAACGTCGAGATCTTCGACAGCAACTTCCACGATCTCGACCCGGCGCGCCGTCATGACGGGCGGCCGAAGATGGCGCCGGTCGAGATCGGAGACAACGTCTTCGTCGGGATGGGGGTGAAGATCCTCAAGGGCTCGAGGATCGGCTCCGACTCGGTGATCGGGGCCGGCGCCGTGGTCACCGGCGAGATCCCCGCCGGCGTCGTCGCGGCCGGCAATCCGGCGCGCGTCATCCGCAAGCTCTGAGGTGGTCGATTCCACCGACGGTGGCGTCGCAAGCTGTCGCCCGGAGCGGAGGCGGAAGGGAAAGGGACGCGGCCGTCCCGTCCACGGCCCCGGCAGGTTGTGGCCGTGGCCGGGACGGCCGAGGGTGCGGGAAGAGGTCACAGGTCCGTGCGTCCCCGGGGCGAAGAAGCGCATGATCCGCCACGAACGCACGGGGTCCATGGCACCCCCAATGTTGATGGGCCGAAAAGCGCTCTATATCAGCGCTTTTCGGCCCATCGACATGGCGTGGGCACGGGACCGTGACGGGAGCGTGGGGTTCCTCGCGTCCCTGTGACCGGAAGGGCCCGGGCGTACGTGGCCTGCGACGAAGACCCATGGAACGTCACGGTCCCTCCCCACTTCCTCATGCATCGCCCGGGTGCGTTCGTCGCTTGTACGCCTATGGTGGTCAAGCGACGAACGCACCCTCCCGACCCCCGGCGAAGGTGCCCAGGCATGAGGATCCGTGACGGACCGCCCGTCGGTCGAAGGCGGCGCACCCTCCGGTCGTCGTTTGTTCCCGTATGCGGAACAAGCGACAACCGGAGGGCTTCGGACCCCGACCGCCTGCCTATAAGGGCCGTCTCGGCGCAGGGTCCGTGACGAAGATCCATGGAAGGTCACGGTCCCGTCCCACCTCCACATCACCGCCACGACGTCCGCCTGATGTGGACCCGTGACGTTCCTGGCAGAAGGGTCACGGAAGTCCGGACCTCCTCCCGTCCCCGTGACCCCTTCCCCACGGAACCCCACGTCCCGGGCGTCTCGTGGCAGGCGGGCAAACTGCCAGGGCCGCCACGAGACGCCCGGGACGCATCTCGGACGGCCGCCGCGCCCCCCGAGCCCCACCCGGCCCGGAATCACCGACCTAGAAGTCGCCGGCGAGGTCGATGACGATCTTGCCGGTGAGCCGGCGGGACTCGATCAGCTCGTGGGCGCGGGGGAGGTCGGCGGGGCCCATCAGGGTCACCCGGGGGTGCAGGAGGCCTTCGCGGAAGAGCTTCTGGACCGCGTCGAAGGTGGCCTGCGGCTCGCGCGGGTCGGCTTCGGCGACGCGGGCGACGACGAAGCCGGAGATCGTCTGGGTGCGGGGCATCAGGGCGCGGACGTCGATCTCGGCCGGTTCCTGGCTGGCCGAGCCCATCACCACGTAGCGGCCGTTGAAGGCGAGCGAGCGCATCGCCGGTTTGAACAGGGGGCCGCCGACGCCGTCGACGATGACGTCGGCACCGCGGCCGTCGGTCAGCTCGCGGACCGTCGCGGCGAGCGTCTCGGGGTCGCTGAGGATCGCCTCGTCGGCGCCGTGCGACCGGACCACCTCGAGCTTCTCGGCGGTCGACGCGGTCGCGATCGCGCGGGCCCCGGCGATCTTCGCCAGCTGGATGCAGATGCCGCCGAGGCCGCCGGAGCCGGCCGGGACCAGCACCGTCTCGCCCGCCGCGACCCGCCCGTAGCGGTGGACCGCGTAATGGGCGGTCACCCCCTGGACGAAGAGCGCCGCGGCATCGAGGGAGCTCACCGCCGGGTCGACGGCGTAGACGCGATCGGCGCCGACCACCAGGTGGGTGGCGTAGCCGCCGCCGTTCTCGGTGAAGGCGACGACCCGGCTGCCGACCGGCGGCCCGTCGGCGGTGGTGGCGAGGACCGTGCCCGCGGCCTCGAAGCCGGGGGTGAAGTCGAGGCTCTGGTCGCGGCGGTACTCGCCGCGGCGGACCATCAGGTCGCCGAAGTTGACCCCGATCGCCTCGATCTCGACCAGCACCTCGCCCGGCCCGGGCGTCGGCAACGGCCCCTCGGCCCACCGCATCACCTCCGGCGGGCCGAAACGCTCGAGTTGGACGAAGCGCATCGCCATCGCCGCGAAGGTTCTCAAAGGTTCGCTCGGCGCCGAACTGGCACATGCGCCAGTGTGCCGCCGGCGGGGCGGCTGGAAGACTGGCGCCGTGTCCGCCGAGCCGCCGATCCTCTCCAACGTCCTCTACGACGACCTCGTCGTCGGCCGCCGCATGGGTCCCTACGAGGAGACCGTCTCGCGCTCGATGGCCGAACAGCTGGCCGGCGAGATCGGCCGCCCCACCGCGGTCGAGGCGGTGCCGCCCGCGGTCTTCCCGGTCCTCTTCCTGAAGGGACTACGCCGCGCGATGGGCGGCATCCCGCCGAAGAGCATCCTCGCCAAACAGGAGCTCGAGTTCCACCGCGTCCTGCCGGTCGACAGCAGCGTCACGATCGCGGTCTGGATCGGCAACAAGGAAGTCAAACGCGAGCGGCCGTTCGTGACGATCGAGTTCGACATCCGCGATTCGGCGGGCGAGCAGATCGTCACCGGCCGCAAGGTCATCGTCTGGCCGACCGGCCCGGGGGAGGAGCAGTCGTGAGCGAGTTCGGCGGCATCGTCGATCACGTCGACCAGGACCGGATCGACGCCTACGCCGAGCTCTCCGGCGACTTCAACCCCCTCCACGTCGACCCCGAGGCGGCCGCCGCCTCGGAGTTCGGCGGCACGATCGCCCACGGGCCGATCGCCCTGCACTCCTTCTTCCGCGCCGCCACCGCCTGGCTCGGCAGCGAGGCGCTGCCGCCCGGGTCCGAGGTGAAGGTCGTCTACCGGGCGCCGACACGCCCCGGCGACGACGTCACCTGCGAGCTGCGCGAGCTGACCACCGCCGCCGACGGCCGCGCCTCGATCGAGGCCGAGTGCGTCAAGCAGGACGGCACCACGGTCGTCTCGGTGCGCGCCGAGCTGCCCGCGCCCGCGGCCGGCTGACCCGGGCCGCGCGCTCCCCCCGGCCGCGCTCCGCCCAGGGAGTGACCCGTCGGAGACCGCCCAACCCGCGCCCCGCTCAGGGAGCGACCCGGGAGTAGTGCTCGACCGCCGGCGGGGCGGCGAAGAAGTCGCCGACCAGCGCCCGCCAGTCGGCGAACAGCGGCGACTGGCGGAAGCCGACGGTGTGGGCCTCGACGTCGTCCCACTCGACGAAGAGCAGGTAGCGGCCGGGGTTCTCGATGCAGCGCCGCAGCTCGACCTCGTGGCAGCCGGGGACCGCGGCGAAGATCGCCGGCGCGGCGGCGAAGGCGGCCTCGAAGTCGGCCTCGCGGCCGGGCTCGATCTCCAGGGTGGCGTGCTCGACGATCATGCATTTCCTCCTCGTGCGCGGGCGACCATTTCCTCGCGGAAGGCGACCGAGTCGGCGGTCGCCGTCTGCACCACGTAGCCGGACTCGTCGACGATCTCCGGCCAGAGGTCGAGCAGGTCCTCGGGCCCGAGCCCGGGGGCGAGGATGCCGCGCGTCTCGGCGGCGAAGATGCGGGCGAAGCGGCCGAGGCCGGCGATCAGGGTCTCGCCGTTGCCGGGGCAGGACTCGTGCGCGAGCAGCAGCGCCATCGGCGTCACCGCGTCGACGCCGCGCTCGGGGTCGGGCTCGGCGCCGGGGGCGAGCGGCGGCAGGTTGCACTTCTCGCGCAGCTCGGGGTCGGTGACCATGCGCGTCTCCGCCACCGGCGCCAGCAGGTTCACGCGGATCCCCTGGTCGGCGCCGGCCAGGGCCAGCGAGCGGCCGAGCGAGAAGGCGCCGCCCTTGGCGGTCGAGTAGGAGATCATGAACGGCGCGCCGAAGAAGCCGATCGAGGTGGTGACGATGATGCGGCCGTAGCCGCGCGCGGTCAGCTCGGGCCAGGCCGCGCGGGTGACGTTGAAGGTGCCGAGGACGTGGATGTCGAGGTGGCGGGAGAGTTCGGCGACGCGCAGCTCCGGCAGCCCCGCCGGATCCATGTTCCCGGCGTTGTTGATGACGACGTCGAGCCGGCCGAACCGCTCCAGGGCGAGGGCGACCATCGCCTCGGCGCCCGCGGTCTCGGTGACGCTGTCGCCGTTGGCCACCGCCTCGCCGCCCGCGGCGACGATCTCGTCGGCCACCCCCTGGGCGCGGCCGGGGTCGGCGCCCGAGCCGGTGAGGCCGGCGCCGAGGTCGTTGACGACGACCTTCGCGCCGCGCTCGGCGAGGGCCAGGGCGTAGGCGCGACCGAGCCCGCGGCCCGCCCCGGTGACGAGCGCGACGCGCCCGTCGAAGCGAAGTTCCTCCGTCTCCATGGCACGACTCTAAGGCCCGTCCTCGTCGCGTCCGCTGGCGAAACCGCCAGTCCCGTGACCGCGGGCCGGCTGCTTGAGTCCAGAGCGCGATGCGGTCGCTGCCCTCCACCCTGCCCGCGGTCCTCGACCAGGCGACCGCGGCCGACCCCGATCGCGTCCTGCTGCGGACGGTCGAGGGGACGACGCGCCTCGGCGAGCTGCAGGCGGCCAGCCTCAACGTCGCCGCGGCGCTGCGCCAGTGGGGGATCGGGCCGGGGGACCGCTGCGCGATCATGATGGACAACGTCCCCGAGTTCGTCGCGGTCTGGTTCGGGATGCTGCGCGCCGGCGTCGTCGAGGTGCCGGTCCACTCCGCCCACCGCGGACCGATGCTCGAGCACATCCTCGGCGAGGCCGAGGCGCGGGTGCTCTTCTGCGATCCCGCCTCGGTGCCGCTGCTCGAGGGGCTCGCGCTGCCCGCGCTGGAGCGGGTCGTCGTCCGCGGCGGCGCGCCCGCCGCGGCCCCGGCCGGCCTCGCCGTCCACGATCTCGCCGAGGCGCTCGCCGACCGGCCGCCGCCGGATCTGCCCGCCCTGGCGGGCGGCGACGTCTCCTGCATCCTCTATACGTCCGGCACCACGGGACCGTCGAAGGGCGTCGTCCTCACCCACACCGCGAACCTGCAGCTCGCGACCGCCAACATCGAGCTGATGGAGTACACGGCCGACGACGTCCTCTACACCGCCTTCCCGCTCTTCCACGTCAACGCCAAGTTCACCTCGGTCGCCGCGGCGATGATCGTCGGCGCGCCGCTCGTCCTCGACCGCAAATTCAGCGCCTCGCGCTTCTGGGACCGGATGCGGGAGGAGGGGGTGACCGCCTTCAACTACATGGGCGGCCTGCTCTCGATCCTCGACAAGCAGCCCGCCCGCGCCGACGACCGCGACCACCCGGTCACCCGCGCCTACGGCGGCGCCTGTCCGGCGCGCCTCTGGGAGCCCTTCGAAGAGCGCTTCGGCGTCCTCCTGCTCGAGCACTACGGGATGACCGAGATCGGCATCTGCACGCGCAACACGATGGAGGTGCGACGGCCCGGATCGATCGGTCGCCCGGCCCCCTACTTCGAGCTGCGCCTGGCCGGCGAGGACGAGCGCGAGGTCGCCCCGGGCGAGATCGGCGAGATCCAGATCCGCCCCCGCAACCCGGACTCGATCCTGCGCGAATACTGGCGCCGCCCCGACGCCACCCTCGAGGCCTTCCGCAACCTCTGGTTCCACACCGGCGACCGGGCGCGGATGGACGAGGACGGCTTCCTCTTCTACGTCGACCGCCTCACCGACTCGATCCGCCGGCGCGGCGAGAACATCTCCTCGTTCGAGCTGGAGGCCGTCGTCGGCGCCTTCGGCCCGGTGCTCGAGTGCGCCGCCTACGGCGTGCCCTCGGACCTCGGCGAGGACGAGGTGATGGTCGCCGTCGTCGCCGAGGCCGGCGCCGAGATCGACATCGACGCGCTGATCGCCCATTGCGAGGACCAGTTGGCCCGCTTCGCCGTCCCCCGCTACGTGCGGGTGATGGACGCGCTGCCCCGCAACAGCAGCCAGCGCGTGCAGAAATTCCACCTGCGCGCGGAAGGCGTCACCGCCGACACCGTCGACCGCGGCGAGCGCCGCCCCGCTCAGCCGCGCTGAGCCCGCGGCGAGCGGAAATCGGGCCGGCGCTTCTCGGCGAAGGCCTCGAGGCCCTCCTGCGTCGCCGCCGACCGGCGCACCGCCGCCCACTCCTCGCGCTCGCGCCGCAGCCCCTCCTCGATCGTCAGCTCCGAGGCGGCGACCGCGAGCCGCTTGCTCGCCTGGATCGCCTCGGTCGGCCCGTCGGCGAGTTGGCGCGCCAGCGCCAGCGCCGCGGCCTCCGCCTCCCCGTCCGCGGTGACGCGGCTGACGATCCCGATCGCGCCCGCCTCCGCGCCGGTCAACCGTCGGCCGGTGATCAGCAGGTCACGGGCGACGCCCTGGCCGATCGCGCGGACCAGGCGCTGGGTGCTGCCGCCGCCGGCGATCAGCCCGATCGTCGCCTCCGGCAGGCCGAGCGTCGCGCCGCGGCCCGCGACCCGCACGTCGCAGGCGAGCGCCAGCTCGAGGCCGCCGCCGAGGCAAGGGCCCTCGATCGCGGCGATGGTCGGGAAGGCGGCGCGTTCGAAGGCGGCGTAGGTCCGCTGGCAGAGTTCGAGGAAGGGCACCTGCTCCGCCATCGGCGCGGCCGCCATCCAGGGGATGTCGCCGCCCGCGGCGAACATCCGCTCGACCGCGCTGGTCACGACCAGCGCCCGCGTCTCCGCGCCGAGGCCCTCGACCGCGGCGAGGACCTGGGTCAGGAACCCGGCGTCGAACTGGTTCACCGGCGGCCGGCGGAAGCGCAGGACGGCGACGCCGTCGTCGCGCTCGAGAGTGGTCCAGGAGGTCGGTTCGGGCATCGCCGGCAGTATGTCGACGGGACCCCCTGTCAGTAGAGATAGTCCTCCCTGGGAGGGCTTTTTCCGGTGGTAGGTTGGCGCCGTCTTGAGCACCTATCGCGTCAGTGTCGACATCGGCGGCACCTTCACCGACTGCACCGTGGTCGCCGAGGACGGAACGGTGACGATCGGCAAGTCGCCCTCGACCCCGCCCGCGTTCGCCACCGGTTTCGTCAACGCCGTCGGCGCCGCGGCGGAGGCGCTGGGGATGCCGCTCGAGGCCCTGCTCGCCGCGACCAGCCGCCTCTCCCACGGGACCACGGTCGGGATCAACGCGGTCGTCTCGCGCACCGGCGCCCGGGTCGGCCTGCTGGCGACCGTCGGCCACGGCGACGCGCTGCGGATCCTCAACAACACCGGCCGCACCAACGGCCAGCCGGTCGAGCGCATCCTCGACTACGCGGCCAGCTCGCTGCCCGAGCGCTTCGTCCGCCGCGAGGACGTCGTCGAGGTGATGGAGCGGATCGACTCCTTCGGTGAGGTCGTCGTGCCGCTCGACCGCGACGGGGTGCTCGCCGGCGCCGAGCGGCTGCTCGACCAGGGGGTCGAGACGCTCGCGGTCAGCTACCTCTGGAGCCACGCCAACCGCGCCCACGAGGAGGCGACCCGCGAACTCCTGGCCGCGCACCACCCCGACCTCTTCGTCAGCTGCGGCGCCGAGCTGGCGCAGCGGATCGGCGAGTACCCGCGCACCGCGACCGCCGTCCTCAACTCCTACATCGGGCCGCTGATGCGCGACTACGTCACCACCCTGCTCGAGGAGCTGCGCGCCCACGGCTATCGCGACCGGCTCCTCTTCGCCCAGTGCGACGGCGGCCTGATCGACGCCGAGGAGGTGATCGCGCGGCCGGTGATGACGCTCGAGTCGGGGCCGGTCGGCGGCGTCGTCGCCTGCGCGCGCGCCGGGGCCGAGCGCGGCCAGGAGAACATCATCGCCGCCGACATGGGGGGGACGACGTTCGACGTCAGCGTCATCTCCGAGGGCAGGCTGCCGATCCGCGACGGCGTCGTGGTCGAGCAGCACGACCTCTTCCTGCGGATGGTCGACGTCGAGTCGGTCGGCGCCGGCGGCGGCAGCCTCGCCTGGGTCGACCCCCAGTCGGGAGCACTGCGGGTCGGGCCGCAGAGCGCGGGCGCGCTCCCCGGCCCCGTCTGCTACGGGCGCGGCGGCACCGTGCCGACGGTCACCGACGCCGACCTCGTCCTCGGCCTCTTCAACCCCGACAACTTCCTCGGCGGCCGGATGACGCTGGACATCGAGGCGGCGCGGGCGGCGGTCGGCGGGCTCGGCGAGCAGCTCGGCCTCGGCCTGCTCGAGTGCGCCGCCGGGATCCAGGAGGTCGCCGACAGCCTGATGGAGGACAAGATCCGCAGCATGACCGTCGCCCGCGGCCACGACCCGCGCGACTTCACCCTTTACGCCTTCGGCGGCGGCGGCGCCGTCCACGCCGGCCTCTTCTCGCGTGGGCTCGGCATCCGCCGCGTCGTCGTCCCGGTCGGCGACCTCGCCTCGGTCTGGTCGGCCTACGGGATCGGCCTCGAGGGCTACGGCCGCACCTACGAGCTGCCGGCGTACATGCGGGCGCCCTTCGACCTGGCCACGATCGCGGCCGGTTTCGAGACCCTCGAGGCCGCCGCCCGCGAGGACGCTGCCCGGTCCGGCATCGCCTGGGACGCGCTGGTCACCGCCCGCACGGCGGACGTCAAGTACGCGCTGCAGGTCTACGACGTCGAGGCCGAGGTCCCCTCCGGCACCCTCGCGCCCGGCGTCGAGGCGGCGATCGTCGACAACTTCGAACGCAACTACGCGCACCGCTTCGGCGAGGGCGTCGGCTACCCGGAGGGCGGCGTCGACATGACCGCCCTGCGCCTGCACGTCGAACCGGCCGAGTCCTTCGCCGCGACGGCCGGATCCGAGGCGACCGGCGCCGCGACCGCGACCCCGGCCGGCGAGCGCGAGGTCTTCTGGCCGGAGCTCGGCGAGCCGGCGGCGACGCCGGTGTACGCGGGCAACGCGCTGCCCGGGGGGACCAGGCTGACCGGCCCGGCGCTGCTCGACTTCCCGGACACCACCGTCGTCCTGCGTCCGGCGGTCGACCTCGTGGTCGAGCCGGGCGGCAACCTGACGATGGAGATGGAGGACTGAGATGGAGCCGAGGACGCTGGCCAACGAGCGGCGGCGCCGCACCGAAAGCTTCGTCGACGGCTACCTGCCGCCGGCCGAGTTGGTCGTCGACCCGAGCCTGCGCTTCCACGACGACGTCGACGAGGACATCGACCCGGTCTCCTACGAGGTGCTGCGCTCGAAGCTGTGGAACGTCAACTGGGACCACCAGGAGACGATCCGCCGCGTCTCCGGCAGCCAGGTCGTCGTCTACGGCTACGACTTCAACACGACGATCCAGACCGAGGACGGCGCCGGCGTCTGCTTCGGCCCCGGCAACCTCTTCTTCGGCGGCTGCGCCGACCTCGTCGTCAAGTGGACGCTCGAGCACCGCTCGATGAACGTCGGCATCGGCGAGGGCGACATCTTCCTCCAGGACGATCCCTGGATCGGGACCAACCACCAGATGGACGCCGCCGTCTACGCGCCGGTGTTCTGGGAAGGGCGGCTCTTCGCCTGGGTCTACAACGTGATCCACCAGCGCGAGCTGGGCGGGATCGAGCCCGGCGGCTTCGTCCAGCAGGCCCGCGACGTCTACTCGGAGGCCTCCTTCTTCCCGCCGATCAAGCTGGTCGAGGCGGGCGTGGTGCGCGAGGACGTGGTCGACGCCTGGGTGCGCCGCTCCCGCCTGGCGGGTCTGATGACGCTCGAGCTGCGCTCCCAGATCGCCGGCGTCGAGGTCGCCCGCGAGCGCGTCCTCGAGCTCGTCCGCCGCTACGGCGCCGGGCGCGTCAAGGGGACGATGCGGAAGATGATCGCGACCACCGCCGGGGTCGTCGGCGAGCGCCTCGGTCGGCTGCCCGACGGCGAATGGACCGACACCCGCTACGTCTCCGGCGCCGTCGTCGGCGACCTCGCCCCGTACAGGTTCAGCCTCACGGTGCGCAAGCAGGGCGACCGCCTGATCTACAGCAACAAGGGCACCGACCCGAGCGTCGGCTCCTTCAACATCACCGCCGGCGTCCTGCGTGCCTGCGTCACCAACTCGCTGCTCACCTTCCTCTGTTACGACCAGTACCTGTGCGCGGCCGGGCTGCTCGAGCAGGTCGACTTCGAGTTCGAGCGGGGGACGATCACCTCGGCCCACCACCCGGCGGCGATCAGCACCTCGCTCGGGCTGGTGGTGGCGATCGTCCAGGCCCAGCACCTGAACGCGAAGCTGCTCTCCACCGACGAGCGGACCGCCCATCAGACCTTCGCCATCTCCGGCTGCGCGACGCTGATCTACAACCACACCTTCGGCATCGACCAGTTCGGCGAGCGCTCGGCCAACTTCCCCCTCGACGGGATCGTCGGCGGCCTCGGCGCCTTCCCCTGGCGCGACGGCCTCGACCACGGCGGCACGATGAGCTCGACGATGAATCCGGTCGGCAGCGTCGAGGCGATGGAGCGGGAGATCCCGGCGCTCTTCCTCTACCGCCGCGAGTGCACCGACTCCGGCGGCCACGGCCGCCGGCGCGGCGGTGCCTGCCTGGTCACCGCGATGACCGGCCACCGCTCGCCCGAGCACCACATCTCCTCCGGCGGCCTCGCCCAGAGCGTCACCCAGGGGACCGGCCTCCTGGGCGGCTGGCCCGCGACCGGCGGCGGCATGTGGCGGGCCGAAGACTGCGACGTGCGGCAGTGGATCGACTCCGGCCGGCTGCCGGGGACGCCCGCGCAGTTGCGCGAGATGGCGCCCGGCGGCGGGCTCGCCCCGCCCAAGGTCTTCGACAACCGACTGATCGAGGACGACGTCTTCGAGGTCATCCCCTCGCCCGGCGCGGGTTACGGCGACCCGATGCTGCGCGAGCCCGAGCGGGTCGCCGCCGACTTCGCCGAAGGGCGGCTCTCGCGCGAGGAAGCGCGGTCGATCTACGGCGTCGACCTGGACGCGGACGGAAACCTCGCCGCCGGCCATGAGGAGTACCGCCGCGAGCGGCGGGCGGCGCGCTCCGCCGAGGCGGCGGCGCCGCTCGAGCCGCGCGCCGGCCGGCTCGCCGAGCGCGACGGGCTGGCGCTCGCGAGCGTCGCCTTCGGCTGCGGCGAGGACGGCGCCGCGATCCTCGCCTGCGCCCACTGCGACGCGGCGCTCGCCCCGCGCGAGGGCAACTATCGCCTCGGCACCAGGCGCCTGCAGGTGCCGATGACCGAGGCGGGCGCCCACTTCCTCGACCCGCGCGAGCAGGTCGGCCACGAGCTGGTCTGGCGCGCCTACCTCTGTCCTTCCTGCGGCACCGCGCTCGACGGCGAGGTCTGCAGGCCCGACGACCTGCCGCTCTGGGACGTGCGGCTCGCCCCCGCCTGAGCATGGCCGCGGCACGGGTCAGCCGGGCGGTCGTGCAGACGGCGCCGGGCAGCTTCCAGGTCGAGGAGCTGCCGCGCCCCGAGGTCGGCCGCGACGATGCGATCCTGCGGCTCGAGCTGTGCGGGATCTGCGGCTCCGACATCGAGCAGTACGACGGCCGCTTCGACGACATCGGGTGGACGGCGGGGCCGACGATCCCCGGGCACGAGCCGCTCGGGACGATCGAGGAGATCGGCGACCGGGCCGCCGCCCGCTGGGGCGTCGGGGTCGGCGACCGGGTCGCGGTCGAGCCGCTGATCCCCTGCGAGCAGTGCGAGCAGTGCCGCGCCGGCGAGCGCACCAAGTGCTCCGGCTGGGGCCGTGTCTACAGCTACGGGCTGCTCGGCCTCGACATCGAGCCGCAGCTGCTCGGCGGCTACGCCGAGCACATGTACCTGCACCCGAACACGGTCCTGCACAAGGTTCCGGCGCACGTCCCGGTCGACATCGCCGTCCTCTACAACCCGCTGGCGGCCGGGATCCGCTGGGCCTGCTCGACCCCCGACCTGCGCTTCGGCGACACGATCCTCGTCCTCGGCGCCGGGCAGCGCGGCCTCGCCTGCGTGATCGCCGCCCGCGCCGCCGGCGCCGGCACCGTGATCGTCACCGACCTCGCCCGTTCGGCGGAGAAACTCGACCTCGCCCTCGCGCTCGGTGCCGACGCGGCGATCGTCGCCGACGAGGAAGACGTCGTCGCCCGCGTCGCCGAGCTGACCGGCGGCCGCCTCGCCGACATCGTCGTCGACGTCACCCCGGTCGCGACCCAGCCGGTGCTGGACGCGATCGAGGCCGTCCGCAACGGCGGCACGGTCGTCCTCAGCGGCGTCAAGGGCGGCGCCACGGTCGCCGTCGACACCGACGTCCTGGTGCGCAAGTCGGTCACCATGCGCGGCGTCTTCACCGTCGACTCCGCCTCCTACCGCCAGGCGGTCCGGCTCCTGGCCCGCGGCGACGGTCCCTACGGGCGGCTGCGCACGGCAACCTACGGCCTCGAGCGGGCCGAGGAGGCGATCCACCACCTCGCCGGCCGCCTCGACGGCACCCCCGCGATCAACGTCGCGATCGCCCCCGGTAAGACCTGAATCGACCACCTCCACAGGCGAGGCCGGCGCCCGGGGGATGGGGCCGGCGAAGCCGGCGCCGGGGAAAGGGACGCGGCCGTCTCGGCCACGGCCCTGGCAGGCTGTGGCCGTGCCCGAGACGGCCGGGTATGAAAGCAGAGGAGGATCTGTGACCTGTGAGGGGGACGCCGGGAACTCCACACTTCCTCCCGGGTTCCTCAGACGTTGCAATCACGTGACGGCAGTTTGACCCCCTTATCGGGGGCCAAATACACCTAACGCGTCTCAGGGACTCGATTCCGGCCCCCAGAGGCCCGGAAAATGTGACGTTCTCGGCGTCTTCGTCAACGATCGGGTGTTCCGGACCTCACTCTCGGTCCCGAGCGTCCCGTGGCGACCCGCGGGCGGCGCGGCCGTCCGAGTTGGTCCCGGGCGTCTCGCGGCGGCCCTGGCAGGCTGTGGCCGCCCCGAGGCGCCCGGGACGTGAGGGTTCCGCCGGGAAGTGGTCGAACGGACGCGACGAACTCCACCCTCCCGTCACGCTTCCGCGCCCACGCCATGTTGATGGGCCGAAAACTCCCCTATATGGGGAGTTTTCGGCCCATCAACATCGGGCCTGTCACGGACCCTGCGCGTTCGGGGCGGATCATGCTCCTCTCTGCACCGGGGACGCACGGACCTGTGGCCTCTTCCCGCTCCACTGTCGGATCGACCAGTTGGACGCGGTCGTCCGTCTCAACAAAATCGCTGTACCGTCCGTGGCGGTCGGGGGATCGCACACGGGGCGCCAGGGACGGAGGAATCACGTGACAGCGCACCTACTGACCGGCCTGACCCAAGGGGGGCAACTCTGAACACCCAGCTCGAGAGCGCCGCGTCGGCGACGACGACCGCGACCGGCACGTTGATCGGCGTCGACGTCGGCGGTACCCACACCGACATCGCCGTCTCCACCCCCGACGCCCTGGTCCGCGGCAAGGCGCTGACCTCACACGACGAATACAGCCGCGGCATCCTCGAGGCGATCGGGGTCGCCGCCGGGGAGCTCGGCCTCTCGCTGCGCGAGCTGCTCGACCAGAGCTCGAACATCGTCCTCGCCACCACCGTGGTGACGAACGCGCTGACCGAGCTGCGCGGCGCCAAGGTCGGCGTCCTGATCACGCGCGGCTTCAAGGACACCTTCCGCCTCGCCGGGGGCGCCCGGCAGCCGGTCTACGACGACCAGAGCCACCGCAACCCGCCGGACCTGATGCCGCGCTCCTGCATCGAGGAGATCGACGAGCGGGTGATGGCCGACGGCGAGGCCCTCGTCGCCCTCGACGAGGACCAGGTGCGGGCCGCGGTCCGGCGCCTGCGCGAGCAGGAGGTCGACGCGATCGCGATCTGCTTCCTCTGGTCGTTCAAGCACCCCGGGCACGAGCGCCGCGCCCGCGAGATCGTCGCCGAGGAGTGGCCCGAGGTCTTCACCTCGCTCTCCAGCGAGGTCTACCCGGTGATCCGCGAGCACGAGCGTTTCTTCAGCTGCGTCTTCAACTGCTTCTGCCAGCCCGCGGCGGGGATCCTGCTCGACACCCTGCGGGCGCGCCTCGACGAGGAGGGCTTCGGCGGTGAGCTGACCATGTTCTCGGGCGCCGGTGGCGTGATCCCGACCGACACGGCGCGCCGCTTCCCGGTGCTGCTGCTCGCCTCCGGCCCGGCCGGCGGCGTCTCCGGCGCGATCCACCTGGCCAAGGAAATGGAGCAGTCGAACATCGTCGTCACCGACATGGGCGGCACCAGCTTCGACCTCAGCCTGGTCGAGGACCTGAAACCGGCGATCGCGCCGCGGATCGCGATCAGCGGCCTCGACACCGGGATCAGCATCGTCGACATCCTCTCGATCGGCGCCGGCGGCGGCAGCATCGTCTGGATCGACGAGCGCGGCGTGCCTCAGGTCGGCCCCCACAGCGCCGGCTCGATGCCCGGGCCCGCCTGCTACGGGCGCGGCGGCGACCGGGCGACGGTCACCGACGCCGCCGTCGTCGCCGGGATGATCGACCCCGAGAACTACCTCAACGGCCGCGTCAAGCTCGACCGCGAGGCGGGCGAACGGGTGATCGACGAGTTCGGGTCGCAGCTCGGCTGGAGTACCAACGAGGCGTGCAACGCGATCCTCGACCTGACCGTCACCAACATGGCCAACGCGATGCGCGCGGTCAGCATCGAGCGCGGCCACGACCCGCGCAACTTCACGATGTTCGCCTACGGCGGCACCCTGCCGCTGTTCGCCGCCCGGATCTGCGACTCGCTCGAGATCGACCACGTCATCCTGCCCGCCAACAGCTCGGTCTTCTCGGCCTTCGGCCTGCTGACCGCCGACTTCGTCCGTCGCTACTCGACCTCGGTCGAAGTCAGCCTCGGCGAGGGCGCCTCGCCCGACCCGCTCAACGCGATCCGCGCCGAACTGGCGGAGACGGCGCGGGCGGAGATCGCCTCCTCCGGGCTCGAGCCCGGCGACGCGGTGATGACCTGGGAGGCGGGGCTGCGCTTCGCCGGCCAGGTCTGGGAGATCACGGTGCCGCTCGGCGACGGCGAGCTGACCGCCGCGGACCTCGCCGACCTGGCCCGTTCCTTCCCCGCCACCTACGAACGCGCCTACGGCGAGGGCACCGCCTGGGAGGGGTCGCCGGTCGTCGTCACCAACCTCACCCTGCGGACCACGATCCCGCGCCGCGACCCGACCCTGGCGCGGCCGCCGCAGGGCGACACCGACCCGGCGGCGGCGCTGAAGCTGGAGCGGATGATCCTCCTGCCCGACCGCACCGAGCTGGAGTCCGTCCCCGTGTACGAGGGCTTCCGCTTCACGGCCGGGATGCGGATCGAGGGGCCGGCGGTGGTCGACGAGCACGACACGACCCTGCTGGTGCCACCGGGATGGTCGTGCGAACGGGATGCACAGTCCAACTACAACCTCAAGGGGCTGGGACGATGAGCGAGCAAGCAACTGCTGTCGCCGAGGGCGAGGGGATGCGTGGCACCCACGACGTCCTCGGCGCCGAGGTGCACCGCAAGGCGATGGACGAGATCGCGCGTGAGATGGGGATCACCCTGGTCCGCACCTCCGGCTCGCCGGTCGTCACCGAGGCCAAGGACCTGAGCTGCGCGGTCCTCGACGAGAACAACGAGCTGATCGGCTTCTCCGGCTTCGTCGGCTTCCACGTCTCGACCTCGAGCCTCGGGGTCGAAGCGGTGATGAACAACTACGCGCTCGACGACCTCGCCCCGGGCGACGCCTTCATCGCCAACGACCCGCACACCTCCGGCGCCATCCACCAGGGCGACGTCGGCGTGATCATGCCCTACTTCCACGAGGGCGAGCTGGTCGGCTGGGGCTACGTCAACGAGCACCTGCTCGACGTCGGCGGCTCCTCGGTCTCGGGCTTCGCGCCCGAGGCCCGCGACGTCTACTCGGAGGCGCTCCGGTTCCCCGGCGTGCGCTTCGTCCGCGAGGGCCGGATGAGCCCCGACTGGGCGCACTTCATCGCCACCAACGTGCGCGTGCCGGTGCCGGTCCTGAACGACCTGCGCAGCATGATCGCCAGCCTCAACGTCGGCCGGCGCCGGCTCTCGCGGGTGATCGAGCGCCACGGCCTCGAGGGCCACCGCGAGTTCTGCCGCGTCAACAAGGCGCTCTCCGAGCAGCTGATCCGGCAACGGATCGCCGAGCTGCCGGACGGCGAGTACGCCGCCAAGGAGTGGATCGAGTACGACGGCCACGGGACCCCCGACCTCTACGAGCTCGGCGTGAAGATGGTCGTCGAGGGCGACGAGATGTCGCTCACCTTCCACGGCGTCGACCAGGTGCCGAGCTACGTCAACGGGGCGAAACCCTCGATCCTCGGCAACGCGATGAACGCGCTGCAGGTCATGTTCATCCCCGACGTCCCGGTCAACGCCGCGCTCTGGCGCCCGATCCACTTCGACCTCGGCCCCGCGGGCACGATCGTCAACTCGGTGCCCCCGGCGCCGGTCAGCCAGTCGCACATGGAGTGCGGGATGCGGATCACCCGCCTGCTCTCCGACGTGCTCTCCCAGGCGATGTCGCTCTCGCCCTCGGAGCGGCTGCGCTCGCGCGTCGCCGGGCAGCCGAACAACGGGATCGCGACCTGCACCCTGACCGGCGCCGACCGCGAGACCGGGCAGCCGATCGTCGTCTTCCCGATCTCGCCGACGGTCGGCCTCGGCGGCCCGGCCCAGTCGGTCGCCGACGGCGTCGACACCTACTCCGGCCAGTTCAACATCGGCACCCGGATGGCGGCGGTCGAGGTCGACGAGGCCTCGGGGCCGCTGGTCACCCTGTGGCGCCGGATCGTCCCCGCCAGTGGCGGCGCCGGCCAGATGCGCGGCGGCCAGGGGATGGTCAGCGCCCTGGCCCTGATCGGGATCGACGAGATGACCGGCACCGCCTTCAACTCCTGCGCCGAGGTGCCGCCGCGCGGCGCCGGCGGCGGCCAGCCCGGCGCCGCCTCGCACTACCACGTCGTCGCCGGCAGCCGGGCGAGCGAGCTGCTGGCCGCGGGCGAGATGCCCACCGTCGACAACCTCGGCGGCGAGCTGCGCACGATGCCCGCCAAGACCGGCACGCTGACCCTGACCGAGAACGACGTGATGTGGATCGCCAGCGGCGGCGGCGGCGGTCTCGGCGACCCACTGCTGCGGCCGCCCGCGGTCGTCGCCAAGGACGTCGCCGACGGCTACATCGACGCGGGCGTCGCCGGCCTCGTCTACGGCGTCGTCCTCGGCGCCGACGGCGCCGCCGACGAGGAGGCGACGGCGGCGCGCCGGCTGGAGCTGCGGACCGAGCGGCTGGGGCGACGGCCGGAACGCGAGGTGCGCCCGCACGAGGAGCTCGAGGTGGGCGTCTCGGTGCTGGTCCGCGGCGGCCACTGGAACTGCGCCTGCTGCGGCGAGGACCTCGGCCCGGTCGAGGCCAACTACCGCGAGGCCTGCGCGCGGCGCTCGGGCGGCGCGGCCGTGACGCTCGCCGCCTGGGGCACCCACGTGCGCGAGCGGGCGATCGATCCCGACGTCATCCTCAGCGAGTACTTCTGCCCGGGCTGCGGCCTCGGCATCCGCGCCGACGTCGGCCTGGCCGGCGAAGACGCGCCGCCGGCACCCCGCCTGACGGAGGCCGGCAAGGCGAGCGCGGAGCGGTCCGAGTGAGCACCGTGGCGGCCGCCCCCACCGTCACGGTCGGCGAGCTGGGGGCGCCGCGGGTCATCCGCTTCGAGGACCTGGCGCCGGCCTGGGGACTGGCGTACCGCTCGCAGGAGGCCGGGTTCTTCCGCTGGCTGGCCACCTACGTCGGCGGGCCGCCCGGCTTCCTCGAACAGCACCCCGAGACGGGGATCGTCGGCGACCACAGCGTGCTCGGCGTGATGGGCCTGCCCGCGGGGCAGCGCCAGTACGGGCTCCACCGCCACCCGACGACCGAGATCTACCTGATCCTCCGCGGCCGGGTCGAATCGATCGAGGGCGAGGGCAAGCGCCAGTTCCTCGGCCCGCTCGACTGCCTCTTCATCCCGCGGACGGCGCCGCACTGCGTGCGGACGGTCGGCGAGGAGGACGTCCTCCTGCTCTACGTCCACGACGAACACGAGAAGCTGGGCGAGGCGAAGTACGTCGATGACGACGACCCGTCGCTGCTGCAGCCCGAGCCGCACCCGTCGGTGATCCGCTGGGAGGAGCTGGAGCCATGGTGGGGGGCGCCGGAGGCGACGGTCGCCGGGCACATGCGGTGGTCGGTCAACTGGGTCGGGCGCGGTCCGGCGGGTCCGCTGAATCCCAATCCCGGCGAGGCCGAGGACTCGGGCGTCGGGCTCGGGATGACGGTGATCGCCGCGGCGAGCGTCGGGCCGGAGGAGGTCTGGGACTCGAACCGCTACCTGTTCGTCCACCAGGGCAAGGTGCGGGTCGAGGGCCACCCGGACCTGCCGCTGCTCGGCCCGCTGGACCTCCTGGTCGTCCCCCGCGGCTGTCCCCACGCGCTGCGCGCGGTCGGGGTCGAGCCCGCCCACGTGATCTGGTTCCACGAGGACCTGCCGGGGTCGGCCTGATGCCGGCGCCCGGGCGCGCGGCCGGCGCGCACCGCTACCCGAGCGCCGACCCGGTCGTCATCACCTGCGCGCTGACCGGCGGGATCCACGGCAAGGAGGCCAACCCGCACCTGCCCGAGCAGCCCGACGAGATCGTCGAGCAGGGCGTCGCCGCCTGGCGCGCGGGAGCCGCGGTCCTCCACGTGCACGCCCGCAACCCCGACGGCTCGAACACGATGGACGCGGCGATCCTCGGCGGGCTGCACGAGCGGCTCTGCCGCGAGACCGACGCGGTGGTGCAGCTGACGACCGGCGCCAGCCCCAAGCTGCCGGTCGCCGAGCGCCTGCGCGGGGCCCTGCTGGCGCCGGAGATGTGCTCGCTGAACATGGGGTTGATGAACTTCTTCATCCGCGGCGAGCAGGTCTTCTTCCCCAACCATCGCGACGACATCGAGCACTTCGCCCGTGAGATCCGTCGGCGCGAGGTGCGGCCGGAGCTGGAGGTGTACAGCTCGGCGATGGTCGAGGAGGTCGCCCACCTGCTCTCGCTGGAGATCCTCGAGCCGCCGTTCGCGGTCAACGTCGTCCTCCACACCCCGACCCAGGGCGGCCAGCGGGGGACCCCGGAGAACGTGCTCGACATCGTCGCCCGGCTGCGGCAGCTGCCGGTCGACCCCGACCAACTGCGGATCACGGTCAGCGCGATGGGGGCGACGCAGCTGCCGCTGACGACGATGGCGATCGCGATCGGCCTCAACGCCCGGGTCGGGATGGAGGACAACGTCCTCTACCGGCGCGGCGAGCCGGTCCTCGCCAACGCCCAGCTGGTCGAGCGCACGGTCCGCATCGCGCTCGAGCTGGAGCGGCGCCCGGCGACGCCGGCCGAGGCGCGCGAGCTGCTCGGCCTGCGCGGGCGCGAGCCGGGCGAGCTGCCGGCCGGGGCCGAGGCGGCGGTCGGATGAGCGCCTTCGTCTGCGACAACCCGGCGGTGATGCGCGGCCTCGAGCGCCAGCTCGCCCGCCGTCGCGACGCGCTCGCCGGCGGCGCCGCGAGGCTCGGCTGGAAGACCGGGATGAGCGGCGCGGCGGTGATGGAGTCGCTCGGCACGACCGGCGCCCTGGTCGGCTACCTGACCGACGCGACCCTGCTCGCCGACGGGGCCACGGTGGACGTCGGCGCCTGGCACTCGCCGGTGCTCGAGCCGGAGCTGGCGATCCGGATCGGCTCCGACCTCGCCGCCGGCAGCGATCGTGCCGGCGCCGCCGCGGCGATCGACGCGTTGGCGCCGGCGATCGAGCTGGCCGACACCGATCTTCCCTTCGAGGACCCCGAGGCGCTGCTCGCCGGGAACCTCTTCCACCGCGCCGTCCTGCTCGGTTCCTTCGACGAGGCCCGCGCCGGGGCCGACCTCGACGGCGTCACCCTCGACGTCACCGCGGACGGGCGCGCCGTCGCCGCGGCGGCCGACCCGCTGGCGATCGTCGGCGACGTCGTCGCGGTCGCGCTGCACGTCGCCGCCGTGCTGGAGCGGGCCGGCGAGGGCCTGCTCGCCGGCGACGTCGTCATCACCGGCAGCGCCATCCCGGCGGTCCCGATCGCGCCCGGCGAACGCTTCCTGGTCGACTACGGGGGCATCGGGTCGGTCTCGGCCGCCACCGCCCCCGCCGAGGAGAGGAGCACCGATGCTGGTGACTGAGATGACCGAGCCCGCCGTCCTGCGCCACCGCCAGATCCAGCCTGGCAGCAAGTCGCCGGGTTCGACCCAGGGTCCTTACCTGCGCCGGCTGATCAGCTACGTCGGCGGCGACCCCGCCGGCGGCTGGATCAACGACAACCCGGAGACCGGCCTGATCAGCGAGCGGACCGTCTCCGGCATCCTCTGGCTCCATGCCGGCCACCGCCAGTACGGCGTCCACAACCACACCGTCGCCGAGATCTTCGTGATCCTCCAGGGCACCGTGGAAGCGATGGAGCCGGCCGGGCGCCGGCAGATCGCCGGCCCGCTCGACTGCCTTTATATGGAGCCCGGCGTGCCCCACTCGGTGCGGGCGATCGGCACCGAGGACGTGATCCTGCTCTGGGTCCACGACGCGCTCGAGCAGGCGACCGAGGGCGTCTCCGAATACTGGGACGACGAGGACGAGGCGCCCGATCGCGGCGCGGCGCGGACGCGGCTGGTGCGCTGGGCGGATCTCGAGCCCGACTGGAGCCTTCCGCGGGCGGGGGAGGGCGGGTACCTGCGGCGCACGATGAGCTGGGTCGGCGGCGCCGAGGGGAAGCTTCACTTCAATCGCGACACGGGGATCGTCAACGATCGGCTCGTGCTCGGCGCGACCGTGATCGAGCCCGGCAACCGCGAGCCCGCCCACAGCCACGCGACGGCCGAGCACATGCTGATCGTCTCCGGCCGGGCGGCGCCGCCCGACGACGGCGAGCCACTCGGCCCGCTCGACTTCGTCCTCGCCCCGCCCGGGGTCGAGCACGGGCTGCGGGCGCTCGGCGACGAGCGGCTCGCCGTGGTCTGGATCCGCGAGGAGGTCGAGCCCGACGGCCGTGGCTGACGAGAGGGCGGCCGCGCCCACGTCGCTCCTGGACGAGCTGCGCCGCGCCGTCCGCGACGTCAGCGCCGATCCCGACCTGCTGGCCTCCTACCGGCGCGACCAGGCCGCGCCGGCGCTGCTCGAGGCGGGCACGCCGGCGGCGCTGGCGCGTCCCGTCTCCACCGCCGAGGTCGAGGCCGCCGTCCGGGTCGCCGCCCGCCATCGGGTGCCGGTGGTGCCCCGTGGCGCGGGCTCCGGACTGACCGGCGGCGCCAACGCGATCGACGGCTGCCTGGTGCTCGGCCTCGAGCGGATGGACCGGCTCCTCGACGTCGACGCGGCCGCGCGGACCGCGACCTTCCAGCCCGGGCTCGTCAACGCCGCGCTGCGCGAGGAGGTCCGCCCCCACGGCCTCACCTACGCGCCCGACCCGGCCAGCATGGAGTTCTCGACCCTCGGCGGCAACATCGCGACCAACGCTGGCGGCCTCTGCTGCGTCAAGTACGGGGTGACCCGGGACGCGCTGCTGGAGCTCGAGGTGGTGCTCGCCGACGGGGTCGCGATCCGCACCGGCCACCGCACCC
The DNA here is from genome assembly GCA_035547715.1 of Solirubrobacterales bacterium. Taxonomy (GTDB): domain Bacteria; phylum Actinomycetota; class Thermoleophilia; order Solirubrobacterales; family 70-9; genus VAYN01. The sequence goes on along the minus strand of DASZUH010000463.1, from coordinate 1,007 downwards.
GCAAGGGCGTCGCCGGCTACGACCTGGTCGGGCTCCTCTGCGGTTCGGAGGGGACGCTGGGGATCGTCACCGAGGCCACCGTGCGGTTGCTGCCGGCGCCGCCGGCGGGCTGCACGCTGGCGGCGGGGTTCCCGACCCTGGCCGGCGCCGGGACGGCGGTCGCGCGGATCGCGGGCGAGCAACGGCCCTCGCTGCTCGAGCTGATGGACCAGGCGACCGTGCGCGCGGTCGAGGCGCGCTACCCGATGGAGCTCGACCTCGACGCCGGCGCCTACCTCTTCGCCGCCGTCGACGAGGCGCCCGAGCCCGCGCGCGAGGCGATCGCGGCGATCGCGCGGATCTGCGAGGAGGAGGGCGCCGACCTCGTCGTCGCCTCCGACGATCCGGCCGAGGGCAGGATGCTGACCGCCGCCCGCCGGCTCGCCTACCCGGCCCTCGAGCAGCTCGGCTCGACCCTGCTCGACGACGTCGCCGTGCCGGTGCCGCGCGTCCCCGCGCTGCTGTCGGGGGTCGAGCGGATCGCCGCCGAGAGCGGCGTCCTGATCGGCACCTTCGGCCACGCGGGCGAGGGCAACATGCACCCGACGATCGTCTACGACCACCGCGACGCCGACCAGGTCGCCCGCGTCCGCACCGCCTTCACCGCGATCCTCCGCCTCGCCCTCGAGCTCGGCGGCACGATCGCCGGCGAGCACGGGGTCGGCCTGCTGAAGCGCGACGCCCTCGACCTCGAGCTCGGCCCGACCCGCGCGGTCCAGGCCCGCATCAAGCAGGCGCTCGACCCCGACGGAATCCTCAACCCCGGCAAGGGGATCTGAGGGGCGGCCGTCCGAGGTGGCGTTTGGCGGCCCTGCCGTGCTTCGCGGCCGCGCCGGCCGTCCGAGGTGCGTCCCGGGCGTCTCGTGGCGGCCCCGGCAGGTTGCCCGCTTGCCACGAGACGCCCGGGACGTGAGGGTTCCGTGGGGAAGGGGGCACAGGGACGGGAGGAACTCCGGCCTTCCGTCACG
>DASZUH010000462.1:0-4910 GCA_035547715.1 Solirubrobacterales bacterium | reverse complement strand
CCTGTCGCCTTTAGTCGCCCAGAGGGCGACTAAAGGCGACAGGTTGACGGCCGGGGCCCGGGAAGTCGGGAGGAGGCGTGACGTTCCATACGTCTTCGTCACGGGACCCGCGCCTTCGTCACCGATCATGCGCCCCTTCCCGACGACACGCGCACGTCCCCCCGGCGCACGACCCGCACGTCCCTCGGCGCATGTCACGAACCCTCGCACCTCTCCCCACGGACCCGGCCGTCCCGGCCACGGCCACAACCTGCCAGGGTCGTGGACGGGACGGCCGCGTCCCTCACCCCCGGCTGTGCGGACGGGGCGACAGCTTGCCGCGCTCCGTCCCAGCAATCGACCCCCTACACGTCCGAGGTGGCCTCGATGCGGCCGGAGTCGATCGCGGCGACGAAGGCGGCGTGGTCGCGTTCGGACTGGTCGGCGTAGGCCTCGGCGAACTGGGCGATGGCGCGGTCGAAGCCATCGCCGGAGCCGAGATAGGCACCGATCGCGACCCGGTCGCCGCTGCGGGCGTGGGCGCGGGCCAGGGTCCAGCCGCAGACCTCGGCGTAGACCTCGAGCCCCTGCGGCCCGAGTTTCTCGACCTCGACCGAGCGCTTCCAGTCCCAGAGCTGGCGCACGTAGAAGTCGCGATCGCGGCCGTCGAGCCCGTCGGCCACGCACCAGCCGAGGAAGATGTCGCTGCTCGACTGCATCAGCCGCTGGCCTTCGACCACCCGGCGACCGTGGTTGCGGAAGCGGCTCGGCCCGGCGTAGGGCTCAAGCACCGACGCTTCGGCCTCCTTGGCCTGGAGGAAGAGCGGGTCCTGGTCGTCGCGGCCGGTCAGCAGGATCACCCAGGCGCGGGTGCCGACGCTCCCCACCCCGACCACCTTGCGGGCGAGGCGGCGGAACTCGTAGCCGTCGAAGAGGTGCTGGCGATCGCCGGGGAGCGTCGCGCGGTAGGAGCCGAGCACGTCGCGCAGCGAACCCTCGAGCGCCGCCGCGTCCGCGGTCGGCACCAGTTCCTCGATCGGCACGATCAGCGGCGGCTGGCTGACGATGCGGATCTCACCGTCGACGACTTCGGTCAGCTTTTCCATCGCCCGCACGCTGTCCTTGCCGCGCGCCTTGGCGATCCCGCGCTCGAAGCGCTTCACCGCGCCGGGGTCGGCGTCCTCGACCCGGCCCATCTGCGCCTCGACGTCGAGGCGCTCGTACCAGACCGCCAGATCGGACTCGCCGGCGAACGCCCGCATCGCCTCGCGGTAGGAGCGCGCCACGGCGAGGAGCGCGCAGCGCCGCACGCCACGCTTCAGGCCCAGCTCCCGCCCGGCCAGGGCGAAGCTCGTGGCGAGCCGCTTGACGTCCCACTCCCACGGCCCCGGCAGCGTCTCGTCGAAGTCGTTGCAGTCGAAGACCAGGCGCCGATCGGGCGCCGCGAAGACGCCGAAGTTGGACAGGTGCGCGTCGCCACAGGTCTGGACGCGCAGGCCGGAGACCGGCGTCGTCGCCAGGTCGGCGGCCATCACCGCGGCGGCGCCGCGATAGAAGGTGAAGGCCGAGACGGCCATCCGGCCGTGGCGGATCGGGACCAGTTCGGGGACGCGGGTGGCGTCCTGGCCTTCGATGATCGCGACCGGGTCGTGCCGGTTCGCGGGCGGCTCCCACCTGGCGTGGGAGGAGCGACGCGCCACCGAGCGCGCCGCCTTCCCCGTGGCAGCGCGCTCGGTGAGGGCAGGCATGACTCAGACCGTAGCCGCTGCCTGCTCGCTTTGCGAGGCCGCGGCGGCTTTCGCCTCCGGGGTGACCTCCTCGATGTTGCGCGGCAGCAGCACCTCTTTGGCGATCACCAGGCGCTGGATCTGGCTGGTCCCCTCGTAGAGCTGCATGATCTTCGCGTCGCGCATCAGTTTCTCGACCGGGTACTCCTTGATGAAGCCGTAGCCGCCGTACACCTGGACGGCGTCGGTGGTGACCTCCATCGCCGAGTCGGAGGCGAACCGCTTGGCCTCCGAGGAGCGCAGGGTGTTGCGCTGACCCTGGTCGAGCAGCACGGCCGAGCTCCAGGTCAGCAGCCGCGCCGCGTCGACCTTGGTCGCCATGTCGGCGATCATGAACTGGATCGCCTGGTGCATCGCGATCGGCACGCCGAACTGGATCCGTTCCTTCGAGTAGTCGGAGGCGAATTCGAAGGCGGCGCGGGCGATCCCGGTGGCCATCGCGGCGACGCCCGGACGGGTGCGGTCGAGCGTCATCATCGCCAGTTTGAAGCCGTGGTTTTCCTCGGCGAGCAGGTTCTCGGCGGGCACCTCGACGTCGTTGAAGGAGATCGTCGCGGTGTTCGAGGCCCGCTGGCCCATCTTGTCCTCCTTCTTGTCAACGGAGACCCCGGGGGAGTCGGCGTCGACGACGAAGGCGGAGATGCCGCGGTGACCGGCGTCCGGGTCGGTCTTCGCGTAGACCGTGAACCAGTCGGCGTAGGTGCCGTTGGTGATGAAGCACTTGGAGCCGTTGAGGATGTACTTGTCGCCCCGCTTCACGGCGCGGGTCTTCATCCCCGAGACGTCGGAGCCGGCGTCCGGCTCGGTCAGGCAGAAGGAGGCGAGCTTGAAGTCTTCGATGAGGCCGCCGAGGTACTTCTTCTTCGTCTCCTCGGAGCCGCCGAGGCCGACCGGCGCCGAGGCCAGGCCGTTCGCCGCCAGCGAGGTGCCGATGCCGGAGCAGCCCCAGCCGATCTCCTCCTCGATGATGCAGCCGGAGAGGTAGTCGAGGCCCGGGCCGCCGTAGGCCTCGGGGACGTGGGTGTTCATCAGGCCGACGTCCCAGGCCTTGCGCAGCACGTCCTCGGGCCAGGTGCCGTCCTTGTCGTACTCCCAGGCGACCGGGCGCATCTCTTTCGCGGCGAAGGAGTGCGCGAGCTCTTTCAGGTCTTTCTGTTCGTCGGTCAGGGTGAAATCGACCACCGCTGTGGCTCCTTTGTCTTCGCTTCCAAGTTCCGTTGAGGAGCGCCGGTGGCGTTCCCGATTGACTGGTCAGTCAACCAATGGAAGAGTACCGGATAGGCTCCTCGGGTGGGAGCGTTGATGGCCATCTCGGTGGGAACGAAGGCGGCGGCGATCCTGGTGTTCGCCGGCGTCGTGGCGCCGGCGATGGGCCTCGGGCTGAAGAGGATGACCCGCGGCTGGGACTCGCTCGGCGGCGGCCCGTTCGCGATCCACCACGAAGAGCCCGCCCGCAGGCGCGGGGCGCCGGCGCCCGTCGACCCGGCGATCCAGGCGGCCGAGGTGCGCCAGATGCTCGAGGCCAAGGCGGCGCGGCGGCGCGAGCGCGGCGGGCCGCCGCTCGACGTCGAGGCCGAGACGGCGCGCCTCCTCGCGGCGGCCGCGGCGCCGGGGCCCACGGGCCACGACGAGGCGCTGCGGACCGAGGTGCGGCAGCTGGTCGTCGCCCGCAACGAACGGCGTCGGCGCCAGGGCCTCGAGCCGCTCGACGTCGAGGCCGAGACGGCGCGCCAACTGGCCGAGCTCGGCGGCTAATATCGGCGCCGATGCCCGCCGATCCCGAGGAAAACCTGTACGAGGTCGAGGAGCTGCTGGTCCAGCCTGGCACCTACTTCAACCCGCAGACCGAGGTCGTCGTGGTCGTCGACGACTCCGCCTCGATCGACCAGGAGGTCTTCAACATGGAGGCCTACGAGGGCGCCGAGTGGGTCCGGCTCTCCGACGAGGTGCCGATCGACGAAGACGGGCGCGACCGCGTGCTCGAGGCCTTCCAGACGAGCTATCACCCCGGCTCGACCGGCTCCGTCTCCGAGACCGCCCTCGAACAGGGCGACGACGAGCTGGACGAAGACGAGGAAGGCCAGGACCCGGGCCGCGAGGACGCCGACGGCGTCGTCGACGAAGGCTGAGCCTCGCGTTCACATCCCCGTCCCACGGCGGCAAGGCGGGACGCTAGGTTGATTCGGAAAGCTCGACCGAACCAATCACGAAGGGGAGCCCCGGATGGCGACGACGATCAGCGAGCACGAGGCGGAGCAGGTCAAGAAAGCGAACGCGACCGGGAAACAGCCCGTCGTCTTCGTCCACGGGCTGTGGCTGCTGCCGAGCAGTTGGGACCGCTGGGCCGGCGTGTTCAAACGGGCCGGCTACGTGCCGCTCGCCCCGGGCTGGCCGGACGACCCGGAGACGGTCGCCGAGGCGAAAGAGCACCCCGAGGTGCTGGCGAAGAAGTCGATCGGCCAGATCGCCGACCACTTCGACGAGGTGATCCAGGGGCTCGACAAGAAGCCGGCGATCATCGGCCACTCCTTCGGCGGCCTCCTCACCCAGATCCTCGCCGGGCGCGGGCTCGCCGCCGCCTCGGTCGCCTTCGACTCGGCGCCGTTCCGCGGCGTCCTGCCGCTGCCCTACTCGTCGCTGAAATCGTCGAAACCGGTGCTCGAGAACCCCGCCAATCGAGGTCGCGCGGTGCCGCTCACGTTCGACCAGTTCCAGTACGCGTTCGCCAACACCTCGGGCGAGGAGGAAGCGAAACAGCTCTACAACGAATTCTCCGTGCCGGGATCGGGCGTGCCCCTGTTCCAGGCCGCGAGCGCCAACCTGAATCCCTGGACCGAGGCCAAGGTCGACCACAAAAACCCCGACCGCGGGCCGCTGTTGATCGCCTACGGGACCGAGGATCACGTCTCGCCGAAGGCCATCAACGAGGCGATCTTCAAAAAACAGGAGAAGAACAAAGGCGTCACCGAGCTGCTCGCGATCGAGGGCCAGAGCCACGGCCTGGTGATCAACAGCGGCTGGCGGGACACCTGCGACATCGCCCTGAAGTTCGTCCAACGCTACGTCTGATCGAGCTCGACCGCGACCTCGAGGGCCGAGGTCGCCGTCGTCACCGGCGCCGGCCGGCGAGAGCGCGGTGAAGAT
>DASZUH010000461.1:0-14526 GCA_035547715.1 Solirubrobacterales bacterium | reverse complement strand
GACGACGAGCGCGCCGAGGATGAATTTGCCGAATGAGGAGAACTTCGCGTGGAGTCTGATCGTCATGGCGCGAAGCTATTGGCGGCCGATCGGCGCCCCGTGAACAGCTCGCATACGGGGGGTCGTAAAAAGGGACCGGTCATAGGGGTGGGTTCGGCGCCCCATGCCCCGGAACCGACCGCCTAGGAATCGACGTCGGCCTGATGGTCCGGCAGGACGATCTCCTCGACATCGATCGCGGTGACCGGTGAGAGCAGCGCCTCGAGCCCCATGCCCGAGAGCGTCTCCTGGTCGAGCAGGGCCCGGGCGGTCTCGCCGACCACGCTCCAGTTGCGGTTGAGGACGAAGATCGCGCGCGCCTTCGCCTCCTCGACGATCCGCTCGGTCTCTTCGTCGATCGTGTCGAGCGTCGCCGGGCCGACCGAGCCCATGTCCTGGAGCGAGGCGCCGAGGAAGACCTCGCCACCCGCCTCGCCGATCGTCACCGCGCCGAGCGCCGGGCTCATGCCGAAGGAGGTGACCATCTGGCGGGCCAGTTTGGTCGCCGCGTGGAGGTCGTCGGAGGCGCCGGTCGAGCCCTCGCCGAACTCGATCAGCTCCGCCGCGGTGCCCGAGAGGATCGCGACCAGCTGGCGCTCGAGGTCCGACTGCGCGTGCATCACGGCATCGCGGTCGGTGAGCATGTGGGCGGCGGTGCCGAGCTGGCGCCCGCGGGCGACGATCGAGAGCTTCTGCGCCGAGACGACCTGGCCGATCGAGCGGGTCGCGACCGCGTGGCCCGCCTCGTGGACCGCGATCGTCCAGCGCTCCGACTCGGTCAGCACGTGCGATTTTTTCGCCGGGCCGGCGACGACCCGGTCGATCGCCTCCTCGAGGGTCGGCTGGTCGATCTCGGCGTAGCCTTCGCGGACCGAGAGGAGCGCGGCCTCGTTGACGAGGTTGGCGAGCTCGGCGCCGGAGAAGCCGGGGCAGAGCTTGGCGATCTCGTAGAGGTCGACGCCGTCGGCGAAGTGGCGACCCTTGGCGTGGAGCTCGAGGATCTCGAAGCGCCCGTGGACGTCGGGGACGTCGACGACGACCTGGCGGTCGAAGCGGCCCGGCCGCAGCAGGGCGGGATCGAGGATGTCGGGACGGTTGGTCGCCCCCATCACGCACACCCCGGCGTCGCCGCCGAAGCCGTCCATCTCGACCAGCAGCTGGTTGAGGGTCTGCTCGCGCTCGTCGTTGCCCTGCCCCACCCCCGCGCCGCGCTTGCGCCCGGCGGCGTCGAGCTCGTCGATGAAGATGATCGCCGGCGCCTGCTTGCGCGCTTTGGCGAAGAGATCACGGATCCGCGCCGCGCCGACGCCGACGAGGCTCTCGACGAACTCGGCGCCCGAGGCCGAGAAGAAGGCGGCGTCGGCCTCCCCCGCCGTCGCCCGCGCCAGCAGCGTCTTGCCGGTCCCCGGAGGGCCGACCAGGAGCACGCCCTTCGGCGCCGCGGCGCCCATCTGGGTGTATTTGCTCGGGTCCTCGAGGAAGTCGCGGATCTCTTTGAGCTCGGCGAGCGCTTCGCCCGCCCCGGCGACCGAATCGAAGGTGATCGGCGCTTTCTGTCCCTTCTTGCGCCGTTTGCCCTTGCCGCCGAAGGCCGAGAAGGCGCCGATCCCGCCCGTCTCGGCCCCCGCCGCCTGGCGCATGAAGAAGCTGAACAGGCAGACCAGGATCAGGATCGGCAGCAGGAACTGGACGACGACGATCCGCGTCTCCTTGCCCGACTGCGGGTTGACCGTGACTTCCGCCCCGGCCTTCGTCAGTTTGTTCAGCAGCTGCTGGGTGGCGGCGTCGGAGCCGGGATAGTCCGCCACCTGCTGCAGCCCGGAGCTCGTTTCGACGACGATCTGGTGGTCGTAGTCGAGCAGTTCGGCGGCGACGATCTGCTTCTCTTCGGCGAGCTTGGTCACGGTCGAGAGCGGCACCCCTTCGCCGCTCCCCTCCGGCCCGAGCGAGCCGAGCAGGGAGAAGAACAGGATCAGGAGCACCGCCGAGGCGACCAGGAGCACGGTCGAGAGCGGGTCCTTGCGCAGGAACCGCCAGACCGGGCCGACCAGGTCGGCCACGCGGTCACCGAGGGAACGTTTCTTCTTCGCCGAGGCGAGACGGGGGTTGGACATTGGGATCGGCTCCTTGAACGCCGGAATTCGCGATTTTCTTTCGCGCCCGGATCAGTTCGTCCGCGAGGCTTTCGGTTTCTTCGTCGAACCCACCGCGTAGGCGCAGCGGAAGGACTCCGGCTTGCTCACCGGCTCGCCGCCCGCGAAGCCACCCTGGTTGTGGTTGTCGTAGACGGTGATGTAGTCGAGCGTTTCCGGGCTCGGGTTGGCGGGCGCCGGGACCGGGTCCGGTTCGCCGGTCGTGGTGTTGCCGCGGGCGCCGACGCTGACGCCCTCCGAGCCCGCCGCTTCGGCCCCCGCCGTGGTCGTGAAGAGGTCGCCGCTCATCTCCCGCTTGTCGACGATGCCGCGACTGGCTTCGGGGAATTCTTCGGCACCGGAGCTGCCGGGATCGTCGTCGAGCGTGCTCTGCAGCGGCACCTCGGGGGCCGCGCCGATCAGCTGCGCCGCGCTCGGCAGCCAGCCGCCTTCCTTGACGCAGGTCTGGGCGGCGTAGAAGTAGTTGTTCTGGCCTTCGGCCGAGATCGGGACCGGGTGCGGGCTCGATTCGAGGCACCAGCTGCCGAAGGTGATCGCGTTGCTGACCGGGCACTGGACGTTCTTGGTCGCGCCCGCGGCCTTCTGCGCCTTCTTCGCCTTCGACCCCTTGGCCGCCGCCGGGACGCCGCCGGCCGGCGCCTGCCCGGTGACCGAGAAGACGAGCGCCGCGATCGCGACGATCAGGGCGGCCCAGGAGACCGGATCACGGTGGCGGCCGCCGATGCCGGCCGCTGGATTGCTGTTCATCTCTACCTCCGGACGTTCGCGTTGGATTGATAGGCAGGTCGGGTGCGCCGGCGGTCGCGGCGACGGTGGCGCCGGCCGGCGCGGTCCCCGGCCAGGGCGACGGCGCCGATCCCGGCGAGCAGGGCGAGAGCCGGCAGGAGTCGCGGCAGGCCACCGCCGCCACCGCCCGGCCCGAGCGGCGACACCGCCGTCTGCGCCCGGTGCGGCCGCACGGCGACGTAGGCCTGCGAGGACTCGTAGGCCTCCTCCTCCTCTTCTTCGCGCTCGACCGCGGAGACCGGCGAGGTGCCGCTCGGTGGGGTCGGCTGGAAGGCCGGCGCCGGGGGCGGCGGCAGGATCGGCACGACCGGGGTCGAGCCGTGCGCGATCGGGACGAAGTTGGGCGGCGCCGGCGGCGCGGGCTGCGGGTGGACGGCGTGCGGGGTCGGCGCCGGCGGCGGGTTGGTGACGACCGGGGCGGGGGTCGTCGGCGCGGGCGCGGGGGTCGGCGGCGGCGGTGGGGTCGGCGTGGGCGTCGGCGCCGGGCCCGCGGGGGCGGGCGCCGGGGGCGCGACCGGCGACGGCGCCGCGTCCTGCTTCGCCGGCCGGTTCTTCAACGGCACCGTGCCGCACGGCTGCTGCACGGTGCCGGCGAGCACCGTCACCTTCTGCGAGTAGGAGTAACCGCCCGCCGAGACGGTGACGGTGGTGGTGCCGGCGTTGAAGGCGCAGAGCAGGCCCGACTGGGGATCGAGCACCGGCTTGTTTTCGACCAGGAGGACGTTGCGGGGATTGGTCGAGGCGGGATCGGGGGCGACGAAGTCGGCGATGTCGGGGTTGGAGGAGGTGAAGGTGTATTCGGGGAAGATCCCGGTCGAGCAGCGGGCGCCCTGGCAGACGGTCGGGATCGGCACGTAGGGGTCGGGACGCAGCTGGTCGCATTCCTGCGGCGCGTGGTTGCCGATGCACTCGGCGCCCGCCTGCGGGCGCCGCGCCAGGCCTTCGAAGAGGGCCGGGCGGCTGCGGCGCAGGAGCACGCCGTCGAGGGCGTCGAGGGCGAGGCTGCCGATGTTGGGGATCAGCCGCACCGAGACCGGCGCGACGTTGGTCGCCGGGTCGCGTTCGGCCACGTCGACCGCGGCGAGCAGGAAGCCGCCCGCGCCGACGAAGTCGGTTTCGCGTTTCAGCGGCGGCGCGACGTAGCCGAGCGTGCCGCTGCCGAAGGCCGGGATCGACCCGGCCGCCGAGGTGAGCGAGTAGGCCCGGTTCTCCCCCGGGTAGTCGAAGAAGTAGGCCGAGGCGCCGGCGGGCGGGCCGCTCGCCACGCAGCCGGCCGGGAAGGTGCCGCCGACGAGGATCGGGATCACTTCGCCCGCGTCTTCGGCGGCGTTGCCGGCGAGCTGCGCGAGGTCGCGATCGCCGACCACGATCGCCGGCGTCCCGGCACCGGCCGCGCCGGAGAGCTGGTTGGCGAGCCAGCACCGCTGCGTTTCGCCGAGCGACGCGAAGGAGTAGTCGAGGACGATCACGCGGACGTCGCCGCCGCTGCCGGAGGAGAGGAACGAGTAGTACCCCTGGCCCGGCGCCGTGCTCGAGATCGGCGTGATGCCGGCGGCCGGCGCCGCCTGGCCGAACGGCTGCGAGGAGTCGCCGAAGGCCGCCTGGAAGGTGGTCAGCGAGGCGCTCGCGTCGAGGTCGGTTTCGGCGGGCGCGGCGAAGGTCGGCAGGCTCCCCGCCGCCGCGCCGAGGCGCAGCGCGTAGGCGCGCTCCTCGCGGGCGAAGGCGGTCGGGCCGAGGGTCGCGCCGAGCCGTTCGGCGAAGTTGAAGCCGCCCGCCGCCACGCCGGGGCCGGTGTAGAGGAAGCCGCGCAGGCCGCCGATCGTCGACGCGGCGCCGACCGCCGCGCGGAGGCTGCGGTCGGGGCCGATCCCGGTCGCGGTCAGGTCGGCGCAGGGGCCGGCGCACTGGGCGTCGCCGCCGATCGCGAATTCGGCGACCGTGCTCGAGCTCGCGATCGGCACCGTCGCCAGGTTCGAGGGCGGCGTCGCCGCGGCGCCGTAGCGGAGCACGTCGGCGGTCTGCACCGATTCGCCTTCGGTCGGCAGCGAGCTGCCGGTTTCGCCGCCGACCATCCAGCCTTCGCTGCCTTCGCCGTTGACGAGGATCGCCAGGATCGGGTCGGGCCGGGCGGGCAGGTCGTAGGAGCTCACCCCTTCGGCGCTCTGCGGCAGCGGGTAGGCCTGATGCTGTTCGTCGCGCCAGCCGCTCGCCGTCTGGCGCAGGACCGAACCGCCCACGGGCAGCGGATACGGTTCGGTCAGGAGCGGCGGCTGACCGGGCGGGGACGGGTTCAGCACCTGTTCGGAATCGGTGCCCTGGGCGTTCCCTTCGCCTTCGGCGACCGACACGATCGCGCGCACCTGGCCCGCTTCGCGGACCGCCGCCAGGGCGACCGGGAAGGCGCCGAGCCGACCGCCGGGCGTCGCCTGCCACGGGGCGGTGGGACCTTCGCGCCGGTAGACGGCGCCGAAGGCGGTGGCGAGCAGGGCGCCACCGTCGGGGAGGCCGGCGACGATCTGCGGCGGTTCGGTGCCGAGCGCCGCGGCGGCGCCGGCGTCGACCTTCCAGCCCGCGCCTTCGTTGACGATCACGCCGCCGACGAAGCCGTCGAGCGTCCCTTCCTTGGCGGTCGGGTACCGCCAGGTCGCGAGCGCCTCGTCACCGGCGAAGCTGACCGAGGTGAAGTTCGCTTCGGCGGGGATTTCGGGCGGCAGCGCTTCCTGCGTCCAGGTGCGGCCGTAGCTCATCAGCACCCCCTGCTTGCCGACCGCGTAGCCGCGGCTCGGCTTGCCCGGGTCGAAGGCGATCGCGGTGAAGTTGGCGCTGATCAGGTCGGGCGGCGCGGCCGGGTCGGCGGACCAGAGGCCGGTCGCCTTCTGCCACACCCACATCGCGCCGCCGTCGCCGACCGCGAAGGCGCGCCCCGGTTCGGGCCAGGCGACCCCGCGCAGGTTCGGCGTCGCCCGCTTGCCCGAGCCGCCGAGCAGGAACTCCGGTTCCCAGCCGATCCCCGGCACGTAGCGGGCCACCTCGCCGGCGGCGCCGACCGCCAGCGCTTCGGAGCCGAGCGCGCCCGGCGCCGTCCCCGGCGCCGCGGCGATCGCGGTGAGCGGCCGCCGGAACGGCACCGGCCAGGTGCGCAGGCTCGCTTCGGCCGGGTCGTGGGTGAGGCGCACCGGCGGCGCGGCGCCGAGCCACCCTTCTTCGGGCCCGCCCAGGGCGGCGCCGCGGACGCTGCCCGCTTCGCCGCCGACCAGCGGGTTGCGTTCGAAGGCGGTGCCGGCGAGGCTGAGGATGGCGCCGTCGTCGATGCCGGTCACGACCCGCCGGCCGAAGGGTTCGGCGGCGCCGGCGGCGGGCCAGGCGAAGCTGCGGCCGAAGCCGGCGGGCAGGTCGGAGCCGAGCCGGTAGGTGCAGAGGGTCGTCGGCGCTTCGACTTCGCACCAGGAGGCGGTCACTTCCTTGCGCGCGGTGTCGTAGTAGATCGTCGCGGGCTGGTTGACGGCACCGGTCGTGATCGCGGCGTCGACCCAGACGCCGGTCGAGGTGACGGTGAGCGGCTGGCCCGCTTCGCGGCCGGAGATCGCCGAGCCGCCGGGCGGCGGTTCGCCGAAGGCCGCGCCGAGCGAGCCCGCCGGGCCCAGCTCCACCTGCCGCCAGACCGGCGTCCCCCCTTCGCCGCCGGTCGGTTCGCGATGGAACAGCTCGACCCCTTCGCCGAGGACGGCTTCCTTGCCGAGCAGCCAGGCTTCGCCTTCGCCCGCTTCGATCGCCAGCACGCGGAAGGCGCTCGGCGGCACGGTGCAGCTCGGTCCCGGCAGGAAGCCGACGCAGATCGGCTCGGTGATCCAGCCCGCGGTCGAGCGGGAGAGGACGAACTGCGGCCCCGGCCCGTCGCCGTGGGTGACCAAGGCCCGGGTCGCGCCGCCACTGCCTTCGACCGCGGCGACGAGCGGGTTTTCGAGGAACGCGACCCCTTCTTCGAGCAGCGCTTCTTCCGGCGCGGCGACGCTCACCAGCGGCCCACCCGGTTCGCGGACGACGAGTACGGATTCGCCTTCCGCCGCCCGGCCGACGGCGACGACGCCGCCGCGGGCGGTGGTGCGGGCGATCTCGGTGCCCTGGTTGGCCGGGAACTGGACTTCGACCGGCTGCCCGGCTTCGTCGACCGGGGGCGCGACCGTTTCCCAGCCGCCGGCTTCGCTGTAGCGGGCCAGGGTCGACCCGGCGGTCGCCCACACCTCGCCCGGCGCCTCCAGCGGGCTGGCGCCGATAAAGGTGTTGGCGGGCGAGCCGAGGAACGGTTCGGCGACCAGCGGGCCGGCGTCGACCGCGGCCCCGCCGCTCGACGCCCGCCAGGCGACGACGAGGGCGATCGCGAGGAGGCAGGCCAGGGCGAACCGCCCGGCCGGCGGCCGGCGGCGGCTCACCTCGACCCCTTCGTCGCGACCGGGTGGACCTGGAGGTCGAGCTTGGTCGGCCAGCGCCTCGGGTCGAGGCGGACGCGCAGGCGGCCCGGGCCCTTGTCCAGCGTCAGCCGCCCGGTCTTCGCGACCACCTTGCCCTTGCGCTTGGCGAGCAGCTGCACGTGCGCCTTGGCCCGCAGGACGAAGGTGAGCTCGAGCGTGTGGCCGATCAGCTTCTGGTGGAGCTTGTAGAGCAGCGCCGGCTTCCGTTTCGGCAGCGGTTCGGCTTCGATTTCCGCCTGCTGTTTCTTCGTTTCTTCGTCGGCGCCGGAGTTGTCTTCGGGCAGGAAGATCGGCGGCACGCTGGGCAGGCTGTTGTCGGGCGGGCGGAAGGAGATGACCCCGTTCATCGCCGGGTCTTCATCCACCGGCAGGTTCGGCCCGAGGTGGAAGAGCCAGCCGCTCGAGCTGGCCATCCAGCACTGGTGGACCGCCGGGCAGGTGATCGGGCCCGCCGGGCCGACCGCGGCGGGCGCCCCTTCGCCTTCGAGCGGCAGCGAGATCGGCCCTTCGACGGTGCCGTCGGCGCGGACCAGGGCCACCCGGGCGCGGAACGTCCCCGCCAGTTCGTTGGCGTGTCCGTAGGCGATCCAGGCGGCTTCGGTCCCCGGTTCGGCCGCCAGGCCGCTCACCACGTCCCCCGCCTTGAAGGTCGACCGCGGATCGTCGAGCGTGACCTGTTCGAGGCCGCCGGCGCCGAGGCGCAGGACGGTCACGGCGCCCAGCGTCGAGCCCCCCGGGTGGGCACCCGACGCCGCCCAGAGCGCGCCGCCGCCATCGCTGAGGCGAAAGCCCTGAAGGTCGGCCGCCGTCGCTTCGGCGCCGCCGTAGGTGACCGGCGCGTTCGCCGCGATCCCGACGAATTCGGGCAGCGTGCCGGGGACCACCCGGTGCAGCAGGTCCGGTTCGCCCGCCGCCTCGCCGGGGGCCGTGTCGCCTTCGGCCACGGTCACGCCCTCGTAGAGCGCGCCGCGGTGGTAGGCGAGGCCGAAGACCGAGCGGCCCGGGTCGTGCAACTGCGGCTGCAGTTGGGACAGCGACGGGACCGGGGTCAGGGTGAGGCCGTTCCAGTAGAGGTGGAAGGCGCCGACGTTGCCGGTCCCGGGCAGTCGTTCGCCGGCGAACCAGCATTCGTCCGGCCCGTTGCAGGCGGCCGCGTTCATCGGCCGGTAGGAGCTGCCGACGCCGATCGGTTCCGCGTAGGAGGCGACCACGGCGCCGTCCTTGAAGTGGCAGAGCGAGACCTTGAAGGTCTGCCGGGCCGACCCGCCGCCGATCACCTGGCCCGCGGGCTGGTCGGCGATCGTCCAGAACTCGTTCGGGCCGGCCCAGGCGATCTTCCCTTCGGTACCGCCGCAGACGGTCGAGTAGAGGTGCCATTCGACCCCGTTGAAGGCGTAGATGCCGGCCGGCATGCCGCCGTTGCCCTTGGTCGTCAGCACGCACCGGTTGGCCTGCCAACAGGAGATGTCGCCGACTTCGCCGAGCGCGGTCGGGCCGATCGCCCCGGAGGGCTGCTGGGTGTGCCAGCCGAGGAGGAAGGTCGCGGTGACGGTCCGGGCGGCGTTCACCGTCACCTCGCAGTCGCCCGCGACGACGGCGTCGCAGCCGGTCCAGACCGGCGGTTCGCTGCCCCCGGCGGGTTCGCCGTGCAGGGTCACCGTCGTGCCCGCAGCGAATTCGTGCGCGCATTCGCCGCCGCAGTCGATCCCGGCGGGGACGCTCGTCACGGTCCCCGCGCCGCTGCTCTGGTGCTGGACTTCGACCCGCAGCAGCGCTTCGCCGGCGAACGCCGATCCGGGCAGCGCGGCGATCGCGACGAGAACGGCGGCGAGGAGCGCCGCGGCGAGGGCCGCCCGGCTCATCGTCGGCCACCCTTATGTGGACGGTGGGCGTGGAAGCGGATCTCGAGCCTGCGCCGGACCGTGCCGCCGCCGGCGCGGTGGAAGGCGACCGCCGCCTCGGCGTAGAGCCCTTCCCCCGACCGGGCGAGCCGGCGGAGCCGGCGCGGCAGCGCCAGGACCACCTTTACCGGCGCCGTGGTCCGCGCCGTCGCCTTGCCCGCGGCGACCCGGCGCGGTCGCGAGCGGGCGCCGAGCGGCGCTTCGGCCCGCACCGCGAGGCTGCCGCTCGCCGGGGTGACCGCGACGACCTTGACCTTGCCGTTCGGCATCGAGAACGCGCTCACGACGAGGTTGCGGCGCTTGACCCCGGCCGGCTGCGGGCGGTCGGGGACGCTGGTGGTGGCCGCGCGCGACCCCGGCACGTCTTCGACGACGAAGGCGTCACCCGCTTCGTTGCCGTCCCCGGCGACGAGGTTGGAGGCGGCCGAGGAGAACCCGAGCAGGCGATCGCCCGCGCCGAACGAGGGCGAGGAGGCGCCGATCCCTCCCTGCGCCTGGCCGCTGGTGGCGAGCGACGGTTCGGACTCGCCGCCGAGGCCGTGGGTCACCCGGCGCATCGCTTCGTTTTCGAGGTCGAGGTCGTAGAGCTCGACCAGGCCGAGCTGTACCGGCGCCGGCGTGGCCAGGTTGGGCGGCGCGATCGGGAAGCGCTGCCGCGCGGTGGCGAAGGCGACGTGGCGCCCGTCCGCCGAGATCGCCACGTCGTAGACGTGGCCGTTCAGCGGCACGTACTTCTCCTCGTCGACCACGGGGCCTTCGGCGCCGGGGCTGACCGGGACCTGGGCGGTCAGTTGGCGCACCGCCTGCACCCGGCTGAGGCCGGGCGCCATGTCGACGAGGAAGAGGTTGGCGGCTTCGGTCGGACTGCCGATCAGGGCGACGGTGTCGCCGTCGGCGCTCAGCTGCGGCACGCCGTCGATCGGCTCGGGCCGACCGAGCCAGCCGGTCGCCACGTTCTTTTCGTAGTTGCCTTCGATCAGCCCCGGGAAGGGGCCGCGGCAGGCCGGTTCGGCGAGCGTGCCGGCTTCGCCGGGACAGCCCGGTGCGAGTGGGTCGCCGCCGCCGACGATCCGCCGCGTCGGCGCCGATGGCCCGTCCGCCACCCGACGCCAGAGCGGCTCGTCGTAGTGGCCGCCGTTCGCTTCGAGGGCGACGATCTTCGCCTTCTCGTCGGTGAGCAGCGGCACCTGGGCCGGCAGGTTGGTGCCGAGCCAGGCGACCGTGGTGCCGTCGGCGCTGAGCGCCGCCCCGACCGAGTCGGCGAGTTTCGGGACGACGGTCCCGCCCGGCACCGGGACCCCCGGTTCCATCGCCCCGGTGAGCGGGTCGCGGGCGACGCTGACCAGGGTGGTTTCCCGGGTTTCCAGGTCGCGGAGGTAGACCTCGCCGCCGCTGACGAAGGCGACCTCCCGCCCGTCGGCGTCGAGCGCCACCCGCGGCGCGGCCTGCGAGGGCGTGATCATCGCCTCGCCGGTGGCGGCGGCGACCGAGGCGAGTTCGTAGGTCGGCGGCGAGGTGCTCATGTCGGCGACGTAGACGTCTTCGGTTCCCGGCTGGGGATCGAGCGCGGGGGCCAGCGGCGCCGTGGTGGTGAAGCTCACGTAGCGGCCGTCGGCCGAGATCGAGGGCGCCTTCGCGGTCGCGAGCGGTTCGGCCTTGACCGACCCTTCGGGCGCGGCGCCGGTCTCGACCCGGGTGACTTCGCCGGTTTCGAGATCGACCCGGAAGACGCCCATCTGGCCGCCGTCCATCACCGCCCGCAGCGCCATGTAGTGGCCGTCGGCGCTCAGCACCGGTTCGCTCGCTTCCCGCGCCTGCGAGGCGAAGGTGCGCGAGACGAGCCGGATCGGCCCGAATTCGGCGGCCGCCGGCCCGGCGGCGAGGAGGCTTGCGAGGGTTGCCGCGAGCGCCGCGGCGGCGGCGAGCCGCCTCACCGGACCCGCACCTCGAAGCGGCGCGCCAGCCGGTTGCCGACCCGGTCTTCGGCGCGGACGGTCACCGTGTAGAGGCCCGGCGAGGCGAACTTGTGACGGAAGCGGGCGCCGTGGCGGTCGGTGGTGCCGTCGCCGAAGCTCACCCGGCTGCGTCGCGGGGCGAGGCCGGAGCCCGCGTCGGCGAGCTTGACCGTGACCGTGCCGCGGCGGACCCGCACCTTCGCGCTCGGCGGCCGGCCGTCGACGCGCAGTTTCACCGCTTCGCTCAGGTGCTGCTGGCCCAACCCGTCGGTGGCCAGCACCCGCGCCTGCAGGATCCCGCTGCCGAGCTGGGCCGGCGGCAGGCGGGCTTCGCGTTTGCGCAGCCCTTCGGTCACGGTGTTGCCGTCGACCAGGACCGCGTAGGTGAGCCCGCCGACGCCGCTCGGCGGCAGCTGCCACCAGACCCGCGCGGCGCTCGGCTTGACCCAGCCTTTCGGCGCTTTCACCGTGAACGGCGAGGGCGGCACGCTGACCCAGTCGCCGACGATCTCGTATTCGCCCGCTTCGCCCTGGCGGAAGCCGATCAGCGCGTCGCCGAGGCCGGAGGCGCCGGCCGCGAGCTGGGTCACCGGCCCGCCCTGCGCACCCGCGAGGAGCCCGTTCTGCACTTCGCCGGAGGCGAGTTCCTGGCGCACGGCGACGGCGGGGTCGCCGCCCGGGTCGAGCGCCGACCAGGCCGCCGTGTCGCCTTCCGGCGCGGCCACCACCACCGGTTCGGCGCCTTCCTGGGCGGGCGGCGTGGCCGGGGCCGGCAGCGCGGTCGGCGCGCCTTCGCCTTCGCTCCCCATCTGTCGCAGCCGGGCGCCGGCGACGAAGCCGACGCGGCCGAGCAACACCCGCTGCGCGCCTTCGGCGAGCGAGGCCGAGGCCGGGCCCGGTGCGGGCGCGCCGCCGTCGGCGAGCTTCGGGGCGGCGAGGGCGGCGGCCCCGTCGGCGAAGGTCGGCGGCAGGGTGTCGTCAAGGATCCGGCCGGCCAGCGGCGAGCTTCCCGGCGCCACCCGGAAGGCGACCAGCGCGCCCGCCTGCGGGGTGACCGAGAGCGAGAAGCTGTCGACGTCGGCGGTGACCGGTGCGCCTTCCCAGGTCGACGGGCTCGCCTGCAGCACCGGCCCGGGGGTCGAGCCGAACACGCGGCGCATGAAGATCCGCGCGGCGCCGGTCTGGTCGGGCTCCTGCCAGGCGACCACCGCGCCGCCGTCGAGGCCGATCCCGACCTGCGGCCCGTTGGTGGCGGTCGGCGGCCGCGTCGAGGCTTCCGGGTTGCGGTTGATCGCGCCGAGGCGGGACCAGCGGTCGCCGCTGAGGCGGGCGAGCCGGAATTCGGCCATCACGTCACCGGGCCGCAGCTGGACCGCGGTCGAGAAGGCGGGCACGTTGGTCTGGAAGGTGAAGGTGACGACCCGGTAGGCGACGATCGCCTTGCCCGGCGCGGTGCCGGCCACCGACGGCGCCACCCCGCGGCCTTCGCCGACGTTCGGGTCGACGACGTGCGAGTGCCCGAAGCTCCCCGCGCCGCCCGGCAGTCGCGAGGAGAAGAGGCCGAACTGGAGCTTCCCCTTCACGGTGGCGACCGGGGTCACCCAGACGACCAGCAGTTCGCCCCGCGGGCCCGCCGCGATCCGCGCCTGGCTCGCTTCGAACTGCCGGTCCCGGTCGACCCGTTCCGGCGCGCCCCACTTTCCTTCGAGGAAGCGGCTGGCGAACACGTGCGGCACGCCGCCCACCGATTTGACGTAGACGAGGCCGCCGGTGCCGTCGCTCGCCATCGCCACGCCGCCGAATTCGACGATCGCCGAGGAGGGCCCGTCGATCGTCGCGGGCGGGTTGATCTGCGCCCGCGCCGACCCGGCGCCCGCGAGGAGGGCGCCGACCAGCGCCAGTACCGCCACGCACCCCCTAGCCATGCCCGCCGTTCTGGCCGTGCCGCGCCCGCACCTTCGACTTCTTGGCCCGCTTCGACTTGACCGCCTTCTTCGGCTTCTTCGCCGTCGCCGGCTTCTTCGCGCCCGAGCCGGCGCCGTACCGCGCCCGCGCCTTGCGTTCGCACTTCTGCTGCTTCGCCTTGCCCTTCAGCGTCTTGCACCGGGCGAGCGCTTCCTGCAGCTTCGGCTTCTTCTTCTTGGCCGGCGCTTCTTCGGCCGGCGCCGGCCCGGATGGCGGCGGCGCCTGGACGGTCGGTTCGAAGGTCGCGGTGACGGTGGTCGCCGCGCCGACGAGGACGACGCAGAGGTTGGAGTTGGTCACCGCCTGGCAGCCCGACCAGGTCGCGGGCCGGGCGCCGGGCGCCGAGAAGGCGGTGAGGGTGACGGTTTCGCCGATCCCGAAAGGCGCCTGGCAGGTGCCGCCGCAGCTGATCCCGGCCGGGGCGCTCGAGACCGACCCACGCGCGCCGCCGAGCTTGGCCACCGAGAGGCGGCCCTGCAGGGAGAAGGTGGCGACCACCCGCCTCGCCCCGGCGACGGTGACTTCGCACTGGCCGGCGGCGGTGACCGCGTCGCAGCCGCTCCAGCGGGCGGCGCCGGACCCCGCGTCGGGGGTGCCGGTCAGCTTCACCAGGGTGCCTTCGGCGAAGCCGAAGGCACAGGTGGCGCCGCAGTCGATCCCGGCCGGGTCGGAGACGACGCCGCCCGAGCCGGTGCCGGCCCGTTCGACCGTCAGCTGCCGCCTGGTCGGCTCGAAGGTCGCGGTCACGGTCTTCGCGGCGCTCATCGTCACCTTGCATTCGGTCGGGCTCGGTTCGGAGTCGCAGCCTTCCCAGGTGACCGGTTCGGAGCCGGAATCGGGGATGCCCTCGAGGACCACCGGCGTGCCCGCCGGGAACGGTTCTTCGCAGGAGCCGCCACCGCCGTGGCAGGCGATGCCCGCGGGCGTGCTGGTGACGGTGCCGACCCCGTCGCCGGCCTCGAGCACGACCAGTTGGTTGGGCGCGCCCGCTTCGGGTTCGAAGGTCGCCGTGACTTCCTTCGCCGCGTTCATCGTCACTTCGCAGACGCCGGCGGTGACGGTGTCGCAGCCGCTCCAGGTGGGGGCTTTCGAGCCCGCGTTCGGCGCCCCCGTCAGTTTCACCGGCGTGCCCGCGGCGAAGCTCGCTTCGCAGGTCGGGCCGCAGTCGATCCCGGCGGGGAGCGAGCTGACGGTGCCCGAGCCGCCGCCTTCGGTCTTGACCTTGAGCGTGCGGGGTTCGGCTTCGAAGGTCGCGGTG
>DASZUH010000460.1:0-5208 GCA_035547715.1 Solirubrobacterales bacterium | reverse complement strand
CGCTGCCGCGCAGCGCCACCGTGCCGTGGGGCGCATCGGCCTCGGGGTAGCCATGGATGACCACGTTCGTGGCCGCCTCGGAGATCGCCAGGGCGATGTCGGCGACGACCGGATCTGTGGCGCCCGCGGCGCGGGCGAACTTGCGCGCGTGGGAGCGGAGGTGACCGATCGAACCGGCGATCGCGGGGAGGGTCACCTCGATCCCCTCGAGCCCGTCGTCGAGCCGCCGGGCGATGTCGGTCGAGCGATCAGCCATCGGCGATGATGGGGCGGTCGGCCGCCGTGCTCGTCAGGGCTACCGTGCTCGTCAGAAAGGGGGGCTTGTCGTCTGCGCTGCTCGACATGGGGAGGCTCTGCCGGGAAGCCTGTGATCGGCCGGGCTTGCAGGGCATATGCCCGCCCGGCGGGCGGGCAAACCAGGGAGTGACGGAGCGCACGGGAAGGTTGGCGGGGCGGGTGCGGCGCATCTATTGGCCTCTGGCTGGTGATCACCAACACCGCGCACGGCGGCATCACCTTCTTCTACGCGGTGCCGATCGGCCTCGTCACCTGGTGGTTCGGCCACCGGGCCGGGGCCTTGGCGGCGATCCTCTGCCACGAGACGCCCGGGATGTGGGGGTCCGTGGGGAAGGTGGCACGGGGACGGGAGGAACTCCACCCTTCCGTCACGGTTCTGCCGGAAACGCCACGGGTCCTCACGCGTCTCGCGCCTGAAGGGTCGCCAGCTCGAGCACGCGTGTCGAGTTTCGGTCCCATAGGAACCGAAACTCCACACGCATCTTCTCGACCGGTCGAGAGCCCATGAAGGACCGTGACGTCGACCCGCACGCCCCCCGGCACACGTCACGAACCCTCCTCACTCCCCACGGACCCGGCCGTCCCGGCCACGGCCACAACCTGCCAGGGCCGTGGACGGGCCGGCCGCGTCCCTTTCCCAGCTTGCCGCGCCCCAGAGCCCCTCCCGCCGCCCCCCACCGACCTCAGGCCGGCGGAGCCATCAGGCGAGTGACCGATTCGCCGACGAAGCTTGGCTTCGGGGCGCCCTCGACGGTGATCGTGAACTTGGTCACGGCCTGCCACCAGCCGCCCTCGAGTTCGTCGAAGGAGACGAGCTCGGCGGTGCCGACGATGCGGCTGTCGACCGGGACCGGGGCCGGGAAGCGGACCTTGTTCCAGCCGTAGTTGACGCCGAGGGCGAAGCCGTCGGCCTGCATCAGCTCTTTGCGGAAGCTGTCGGCGAGCGAGAGGGTCAGGTTGCCGTGGGCGATCGTCGTCCCGTAGGGGCTCTCGGTCTTCGAGCGCTCGGGATCGACGTGGATCCACTGGTGGTCGCCGGAGACGTCGGCGAAGGCATCGATCATCTCCTGCGTGACGACCCGCGGCTCGCTCGGCCCGATCTCCCGGCCGACGATCGCCTTCATCCCCTCGACGCCGTGGACCTCGACTCCCGCCATCAGTCGACCCACCAGTCCTGCAGCAGTTCGCCGTCGCCGTCGTGACGGGCGCCGACCGCCAGGACCGTGATCCCGTCCGGGCCCGCCTCGATTCCCCGCCCGACCTCGGGCGAGACCCGGATCGCGTCGAGCTCGACCACCTCGATGATCTCGTCGTCGAGTTTCATCCGACCGGAGCCGGCGATCACCACGTAGATCTCCTCGGCCTCGTCATGTTTGTGCCCGAACGGCATCCGTTTGCCCGGTTTCAGCGACAGATGCGCGATGCCGGTCCGTGCCGCGTCGAGGTCGTCCTTGGCGAAACGTGCTTCGGCGAGTTCCCCGAAGCCGAACCCCGGTGCCGAGTCCTTGACCTCCGTGAGGTTCTTGTGCGTGTAGTCCGTCACTGCCTCTCCTCCCTTTCAGATCCCTGTTGACGCGCCCGTAGCCTAGAAGGCGCCTGGGCGGCGGCGACTCCGCCACCCAGGCCGCCGTCTGACCGGCGCGCGTCTACGCCGCGGGCGACGTCCGGTCCGGCTCGATCAAGCGCTGCGCCGGCGCGGTCGGCGAGGGCGCCACCGTCGTCCGCTCCGTCCGCGGGCGCCTCGAGAACCTGCGCGAAGGGGGCGACGCGCCGCCCTCCCCCGCCCCCTCGACGATCACCCGGCAGGGTCGCCTGGCGAGGACGTAGCGGGTGGTCGGGCCGAGCAGGCGCTCGTCGCTGGGCGCGTGCTCGGTGCTGAGGTAGATCAGGTCCGAGCCGCGCTCGCGCGCCTCCTCGACGATCGCCTTGCCGGGGTTGCGACAGCGCACCAGGTTGACCCGCACCTTGAGCCCGCGGCTGCGGGCGGCGAGCCGGGCCGCCTCGAGCGCGCTGCGCGCTTCCGCTTCCAGGGCGTCGAAGCCACCGTGGGGCAGGTCGTGCTCGCGCGGGATCCGCAGCACGTAGAAGACCTCGACCGTCGCGTCGGGGTCGACCACGGCGGCCGCCCGGTGCATCGCGTCGATGTCGATCTCGGGGCCGAAGATCGGCAGCAGCGCCGACTTGTAGGAGACCTCGAGGAAGTCGAGGGGCCGGTCGCGGCGGTGGACTTCCGAGATCGCCCGCGGGTCGATCCCGAGCCGGCGGCGGTAGAGCAGGTAACCGCCGAGGCCGAGGAGGAGCCAGGCGGTGCCGATGATCCGGGCCTCGGGATGGAGGACGATCACCGAGACGAAGGCGGCGGCGGTCCCGACCGCGCCGATCACCGCGGTCAGCGGGATCCGGGCGCCGCGCCAGCTCACGTTCCAGGGTGCCTTGTAGGGGCGGTAGCGATCGGGCTCGCGCCGGCGCAGGGCGATGATCGAGAGGTGCGCGATCGTGAACGAGAGCATCGCGCCGAAGCTGTAAAGGTTGCCGAGGAAGGTCGTGTTGCCCGGCAGCACGAGGACCGCCGCGATCGACGAGAAGAAGAGGATCGTGAACCAGGGGGTGTGGAAGCGCGGGTGCAGCCGGGCGAAGGCGCCGGGCAGTTGCCGGTGCTCGGCGAGCGACCAGGACAGGCGCGAGATGCCGATCATCCCGGCGTTGGTCGCGATCAGCAGGATCGTCGCCGCGAGGGCGCCGACGTAGTAGCGCGAGATCGACGCCACGGTGCCGTGCAGGTGGAGCGCCGAGACGATCCCCAGCACCGGGTCTTCCGAATAGGTGGTGCCGAGCTGGGTCGCGTAGTGGCCGGCGGCGTCCTGGTGGACCGGCAGTGCCGAGAGGGCGACGATCGAGATCCCGGCATAGATGCCGAGCACGGCGATCAGGACCAGATTGACCGCCTTCGGCACCTGCTCGCCGGGGTCGCGCGCCTCCTCGGCCATGTTGGAGACGGTCTCGATCCCGGTGTAGGCGAGCATCGAGATCGAGACGGCGAAGATCAGCTGCGAGAGGCTCGGCGCGGTGCCGAGGTGGACCTGATCGACCAGCAGCGAGGGGTGGAGCACCAGGACGACGCCGAGCCCGACCAGCGCGATCTGGGTGAAGAGGTCGAGGACGGCGAGGCCGATGTTCAGCTTCGCCGACTCGCCGAGGCCGCGGACGTTGACCAGGGCGAGCAGGACGATCGTCGCGACGCCGCCGATCACGTCGCCGGGCGAGTGGCTGAGCGCCGGAAAGAACGCCCCCAGGTAGTGGGGGACGAAGAAGGCGCTGATCGCGATCGTGAGGATGTAGTCGAGCGACAGCCCCCAGCCGGCGATGAAGGAGACGACCTCGTTGAAGGCGTGGCGGGCGAACGACGACGAGCCGCCGGCCTCCGGGAACATCGCCGCTCCCTCGGCGTAGGTCTTCGCGGTCAGCGCGAAGAGCCCGCCGGCGAAGAGGAAGACGACCGGCGTCAGCCCCAGCGCGTGCGCCGCGACGAGGCCGAGCGCGTAGTAGATCGACGACCCGACGTTGCCGTAGGCGGTCGCGAACAGCCCCGGCACCCCGACGGTTTTCCGCAGTCCTCTCGTCTTCAGCCGGGCCATCGGGATCGACCCCCGATAGTCGATCCGAACCCGTGAAGACCGCATGAAGGATCGCCGGATCCGCATCAAGATCCTGTGAAGATCCCTGCGCAGACCCGTAATTTGCCGCCCGTCCCGGGCTCACCGAGCGCGTCAGGAATGAGATACCTTCATCGACCAATGAAGGTATTTGTGAGCTGGTCCGGACCAAAGAGCAGGGACGTCGCCGGCGTACTCAGAGATTGGCTGCCATCCGTCCTCCACGCGGTCGAGCCATTTGTTTCGGCACGGGACATCCGGGCGGGCACGCGATGGCAGGCAGAGATCGCGGGGGAGCTCGATGACACCGATTTCGGACTGATCTGCGTCACCAAGGAAAACCAGGCGGCGGAGTGGCTCAACTTCGAGGCGGGCGCTCTTGCCAAGTCGGTCGATTCGAGCCGCGTCGTTCCGATCGCAATCGATCTCGTTCCGGCGGAAATCGCAACCCCGCTCGGTCAGTTTCAGGCGATACGACTGAGCAAGGAAGACCTGCCGGATC
Source organism: Solirubrobacterales bacterium (assembly GCA_035547715.1). Lineage (GTDB taxonomy): Bacteria > Actinomycetota > Thermoleophilia > Solirubrobacterales > 70-9 > VAYN01. The sequence continues at coordinate 756 of DASZUH010000460.1, read as the reverse complement.
TTCTGACTTCGATGAACGAGTGCTCTTCATCCCCGATCGCCGAGGGGAACGTCCGTCGGTCCCTGGACAAGTGGTGGCCCGATCTCGAGACGGCATTGCGAGAAATCGGCGAGAAGACGTACGGCCCTTCCCCTCAATCCAACGAACCAGTTCGGTCCGACCGAGACCTACTCGTGGAGGTCTTGGACTCGGTGCGTACCCTCGGACGCAGTCCATCGTCAGGAAGACGGGCAGCATCAGATCCCGTGAATGACCTGATAAATCGTGCGGTCACTCGTCTCGATTTCGATCGTTGGGGTCTCAGGACCCCGAGACCAGATCGACGGATACTGGAAGTCCCCGGAGATCCGGGCGCCGACTTCTTTGACTTGCTGAAGCACATCCACGACTGGTACGGGGTTGATGTTGACGTCGTGGCATTGGTTGCTGCCGAGGATGAGAGCTAGAGGGTTGGGTCCGTGGACGGGGCGGGAAAGCCGGCGCCCGGGGCGGGCGGCCAGCCGGGGGCCGGCGGCCGTCCGAGGTGCGCCCGGCCGTCCCGGCCACGGCCCTGGCAGGTTGTGGCCGTGGCCGGGACGGCCGGGCCTGTGGGGAGAGGGAAGGGTTCGTGACGTGTGCCGGGGAGACGTGCGCGTGTCGCCGGGAAGGAGCGCATGATCGGCCACGAAGGCGCAGATTCCGTGACGGAGACCCATGGAACGTCACGGTCCCTCCTCACCTCTTCATAGGTCGCCGAGGTGCGTTCGTCGCTTGTAG
>DASZUH010000459.1:0-4703 GCA_035547715.1 Solirubrobacterales bacterium | reverse complement strand
TCGGCCGGATCGTCGAGGCGGTCCAGGCCCGCGGCGGCGTCCTCCTGATCACCGCCGACCACGGTAACTGCGACCACATGCTCGAACCCGACGGCTCCCCCAACACCGCCCACTCCCTCAACCCGGTCCCGCTGATCGTCACCCAGGAGGGCCTCCACCTCCGCTCCGGCGGCATCCTCGCCGACGTCGCCCCGACCGCCCTGGAGCTCCTCGGCATCCCCCAACCGAAACCGATGACGGGCCGCTCGCTGATCGAGTAGGGGCGGCGCAAGCCGGCGCCCGGAGCGGAAGGGGCGAGGGACGCGGCCGTCCCGTCCACGGCCCGGGCGGGCTGGGGCCGTGGCCGGGACGGCCGAGGGTGCGGGAAGAGGACAAGGGTCCGTGCGTCCCGTGGGTAGAGATGCGCAGCATCGGCCACGAAGGCGCAGGGTCCATGACAGGCCCCATGTTGATGGGCCGAAAACTTGCCTATATGGCAAGTTTTCGGCCCATCAACATGAGGCCTGTCATGGACCTTGGGCGTTCGTGGCGGATCATGCGCTTCTATGCACCGGGGACGCACGGACCCTTGACCTCTCCCCGCACCCTCGGCCGTCCCGGCCACGGCCACAGCCCGCCAGGGTCGTGGACGGGACGGCCGCGTCCCTTTCCCCTTCCCGCCACGGACGCTGGCTCGCGGCGCCCCTATTCGATCAGCGAGCGGCCCGTCATCGGTTTCGGTTGGGGGATGCCGAGGAGCTCCAGGGCGGTCGGGGCGACGTCGGCGAGGATGCCGCCGGAGCGGAGGTGGAGGCCCTCCTGGGTGACGATCAGTGGAACCGGGTTGAGGGAGTGGGCGGTGTTGGGGGAGCCGTCGGGTTCGAGCATGTGGTCGCAGTTACCGTGGTCGGCGGTGATCAGGAGGACGCCGCCGCGGGCCTGGACCGCCTCGACGATCCGGCCGAGCTGGGTGTCGACGGTTTCCAGCGCCTTGACCGCGGCCGGGATCACGCCGGTGTGGCCGACCATGTCGGGGTTGGCGAAGTTGATCACGCCGAAGCGGTAGTCGCCCTGCCCCCATTTCTCGACGAAGGCGTCGGCCGCCTTCGCCGCGCTCATCTCGGGCTTGAAGTCGTAGGTCGGCACGTCGCGCGGCGATTCGACCAGGGTCTGCACTTCGCCTTCCTGCTCGCCCTCGCGGCCGCCGTTGAAGAAGTAGGTGACGTGGGCGTACTTCTCGGTCTCGGCGACGTGCAGCTGCCGCCCGCCCGACGCCGCGATCGTCTCCGCCAAGGTCGTCTGCGGGCGCTGCTCGGGGAACGCGACCGGGTAGGGCCAGCCCTTCCGGTACTCCGTCATCGTCGTCATGTCGAGGGTCGGCCCGCCGGCGCGGCTGAACTCGTCGAAGTTCGGCTCGGCCAGCGCCCGGGTCATCTCCCGCGCCCGATCGGGGCGGAAGTTGACGAAGATCGCGACGTCGCCGGCGGCCGCCCCGTCGTAGTCGCCGATCACCGTCGGCAGCACGAACTCGTCGGTTTTCCCGTCGGCGTAGGAGGCCTCGATCGCCGCCGCCGAGGTCGCCGCCTTCTGCCCCTGGGCGTGGACGATCGCGTCGTAGGCAAGCTTCACCCGCTCCCAGCGCGTGTCGCGGTCCATCGCGTAGTAGCGGCCGCTGACCGTGCCGACGCGCCCCGCGGCGCGCAGCCAGGTCTCCAGCTCGGCGAGATACTGGCGCCCGCCCGTCGGCGCCGTGTCGCGGCCGTCGGTGAAGGCGTGGAAGACGACGTCGGGGACGCCCTCCTGGGAGGCCAGCTCGATGATCGCCTCGAGGTGCTCCCAGCCCGAGTGGACGCCTCCGTCCGACACCAGGCCGAGCAGGTGCAGCCGCCCGCGCGGGCTCTCCCGCGCCCGCGCGCAGGCCGCGACCAGCGCCTCGTTCTCGTAGAAGCTGCCATCGGCGATCGCGGCGTCGATCCGCGCCAGGTCCTGCTTGACGATCGCCCCCGCGCCGAGGTTCAGGTGGCCGACCTCGGAGTTGCCCATCTGGCCGACCGGCAGGCCGACGTCGGGTCCCTGGGCGGAGAGCTCGGTGTGCGGGTAGCGCGCCCAGAGGTCGTCGAAGACCGGCGTCTCGGCCAGCGAGACCGCGTTGCCGGGGCCGGGCGGCGCCAGGCCCCAGCCGTCGAGGATGACCAGTGCCAGCGAGGGAACCAGGGTCATCTTCTCGCCTCCCGCCCTAGCCGGCTGCCTCGACGATGGCGGCGAAGTCCTCGGCGACGAGCGCCGCCCCGCCCACGAGCGCCCCGTCCACGTCCGGCAGCGCCAGCAGCTCCGCCGCGTTGCCCGGCTTGACCGAGCCGCCGTAGAGGATCCGCACGTCGTCGGCGGCCGCGCCGCGCGCCCGCAGCACGTCGCGGATGAACGCGCACGCCTCCTGGGCCTGCTCGGGCGTCGCGACCTTGCCGGTGCCGATCGCCCAGATCGGCTCGTAGGCGATCACCACCTTGGCGACGTCCTCGTCGCTCACCTCGGCCAGGTCCGCGGACAGCTGACGCTCCAGCACCTCCTCGGTCTGCCCGGCATCGCGCGCCTCCTCGCTCTCCCCCACGCAGAGGATCGGCTCGAGCTCGGCGGCCAGCGCCGCGGGCACCTTCTTCGCCAGCGCCGCGTCGGTCTCGCCGAAGAACTGGCGCCGCTCGGAGTGCCCGAGGACGACCGCCTCGACGTCCAGCTCGACCAACATCGGCGCCGAGATCTCGCCGGTGAACGCGCCGCTCGCCTCGAAGTGCATGTTCTGGGCGGCGACCCGGACCGCGGTCCCGCGCCGCCGCTCGACCACCTCGTGCAGCGCCGTGAACGGCGGGCAGACGACGACGTCGTGCTGGGTCGCGGCGATCCGCGGCAGCAGCGCGTCGATGAACTCGGACGCCTCGGCGACCGTCTTGTTCATCTTCCAGTTGGCGGCGATGTAGGGCGTGCGGGACATCAGTTCTCCTCTCCGACCGTGGTCTTGGCGTCGATCAGCGCCTCGACGCCGGGCAGCTTCTTCCCCTCCAGCAGCTCCAGCGAGGCGCCGCCGCCGGTCGAAAGCCAGTCGACCTGATCGGCGAGGCCGAACTTGACCATCGCCGCGACCGAGTCGCCGCCGCCGACCACGGTCTTGCCGGGGGCCTTGGCGACGGCCTCGGCGACCGCCCGCGTGCCGGCCGCGAAGGGCTCCATCTCGAAGGCGCCCATCGGCCCGTTCCAGAGCACGGTCCCGGCCACCCCGACCGCGTCAGAGTAGAGCGCGCCCGTCTTCGGGCCGATGTCCAACCCCATCCAGCCGTCCGGCACCTCGGTCCCGTCGAGCTCTTTGCGCTCGGTGTCGGCGCTGAACTCGCGCCCCAGCACCAGGTCGACCGGCAGCACCAGCTCGCAGTCGGAGCCCTCGGCCTTGGCCAGCGCCTCGCGCGCCGCCGCGACGCTCTCGTCGTCGAAGAGCGAGTCGCCGATCTCCTTGCCCTGCGCCTTGAAAAAGCTGAAGCACATCGCGCCACCGATCAGGATCTGGTCGGCGACCTCGAGGAAGCGGTCGATCACGCCGACCTTGTCGGAGACCTTGGCCCCGCCGAGCACGACGCAGAGCGGCCGCGCCGGGTCCTCGACGACCTTGGTCAGTTCGGTCACCTCGCGCTCCAGCAGCAGCCCGGCGTACCCGGGCAGGTGCCGCGCCACGCCCTCGGTCGAGGCGTGCGCCCGGTGCGCCGCCCCGAAGGCATCGTTGACGTAGACCTGCGCCAGCGCCGCCAACGAGCCCGCCAGCATCGGGTCGTTCTTCGTCTCCCCCGGCTCGAAGCGGGTGTTCTCGAGCAGGACGATTTCGCCCGGGCCGAGGCAGCCGGCGGCCATCTCGACCTCGGCGCCGACGACCTTCGGCGCCTGTGTCACCTGCACGCCGAGCAGCTCCGAGAGCCGCCGGCTCACCGGCGCCAGCGAGAGCTCCGGCACCACCTTGCCGCCGGGGCGCCCCAGGTGCGAGGCCAGCACCAGCGCCGCGCCCCGTTCGCGCAGCAATTCGAGCGTCGGCAGCGCCGCGCGGATCCTCGTGTCGTCGACGACCTCACCGTCCTTCAGCGGGACGTTGAAGTCGACGCGGACGAGGACCCGCCGGCCCTTGACCTTCGCGTCGCGGACGCTTGCCTTCGAGAACGCCATCCCCGTCCTCCGGCTCGCCCGCCCTACCTACAGGACCTTGCCCGCCAGCTCGACGCAGCGGTTCGAGTAGCCCCACTCGTTGTCGTACCAGCTGATCACCTTGGCCATGCGGCCGTCGCCGATCACCATCGTCGAGAGCCCGTCGACGATCGAGGAGTGCGGGTCGCCGACGATGTCGGTGGAGACGATCGCGTCCTCGGTGTAGTCGAGGATCCCCTTCATCGGCCCCTCCGCGGCGGCCCTCAGCGCGGCGTTGATCTGGTCCGGCGTGAGGGGGTCGGCGGTGGTGAAGACGAGGTCGACGGCCGAGCCGGTCGGCACCGGGGCGCGCATCGAGAAGCCGTTCAGTTTCCCGTTCAGCTCCGGCAGCACGAGGCCGACGGCCTTGGCGGCCCCGGTCGAGGTCGGGATCAGGTTGAGCGCCGCGGCGCGCATCCGGCGCGGGTCCTTGTGGGGCATGTCCTGCAGGCGCTGGTCGGCGGTGTAGGCGTGGATCGTCGTCATCAGGCCCTGCTCGATGCCGAAGG
>DASZUH010000458.1:0-7240 GCA_035547715.1 Solirubrobacterales bacterium | reverse complement strand
CTGGCAGGTTGTGGCCGCCACGAGACGCCCGGGACGTGAGGGTTCCGTGGGGAAGGCGTCACAGGGACGGGAGGAACTCCGGGCTTCCGTGACCCTTCTGCCAGGAACGTCACGGGTCCACATCGGGCGGAGGGACGTCCGTGCACTTGTGCCCCCCATGGGCGGCACAAGTGCATGGACGTCGTGGCGGTGATGTGGAAGTGGGACGAGACCGTGACGTCCCATGGGTCTTCGTCACGGAACCTGCGCCGACGGCCGCTGGCCGGCGACGGGCGTGGTTCCCGGGGGAAGGTCACGGGGACGGGAGGAACTCCCCGCTCCCGTCACCCTTCCGCCCGGTTCGTCACGGATCCTCACGACTTCGGGCACATGGATCCGGGCCCCGATCCCTCCGTTCGCTGTTTGTACCGCTATGCGGTAGAAGCAACGAACGGAGGTCCCGGGCGCCCGGGGGAGACGGGAGGGACCGTGACGTCCCACGCGCCCTCGTCACGGGACCCGCGCCTTCGTGGCCGATCATGCGTTCCTTCCCGGCGACACGCGCACGTCCGCCCGCCCCACGTCACGAACCCTCGCACCTCTCCCCACGGACCCGGCCTTCTCGGTGGCGGCCACAACCTGCCAGGGTCGCCACCGAGAAGGCCGGGCGCAACTCGGACGGCCGCCACCCTCCGGGCGGGCCGCCACCCCCGGCCGCCAGCTTCCCGCGGCCCGGTCCCTTCCGGCCCTTAACCCAGCCTGAAGACCGGGTGATCCGGGGCGATCTGGAGGAGCTCGGCGTCGGATGAGTCGGGGCCGGTGCCGTCGAAGAAGGCGCCGACCTCCCACTTCCACTTCTTCAGGTAGGCACGGAGGACCGGGACGGCCTCCTCGGCGGAGAGCTCGGTCGCCTTGAAGTCCTCGGTCTTCCGGCCCAGGCGCAGTCGGCCGCCGCCGCTGACGCGCATGTTGCGGACCCACTGGGTGTGGCCGCGGGGGGCGACCAGGTAGCGGTCGCCTTCGAAGTCGAGGAGGTTGACCGGGGTCGAGCGCCACTCGCCCGATTTGCGGCCTTTGACTTCGAGGACGCGCGAGCCCATCAGGCTGATGCCGACCTTCATCAGCACGTTCACCGTCGGGTTGAAGACGTTGCGGGTGAACCAGCCCGGCCGCTGGAAGCGATCCGAGGGAGGCGGGACAGGCGTCTCGGCGGCGCTCATCGGGGTGATTGTCGCACGGCTGCGGCCCCTCGATGGAAACCTCATCGCGGTCCTCCGAAACTTGTCACATTCCGGTGTAGGGTTGCGCGCGTCCTGAGATGCGCACACTCGGTGCGAGCGGAGAAAAGGAAGGCGGTGGACATGTCTGGGAGAGGGGGGGATGAGCGAACAGCGCCACGGCTTTCGCCGCGCAACAAGCGCGCCGAGATCGTCGCGGTGGCGACCGAGTACTTCGGCGAGACGGGCTACGAAGACACGCGCTGGGCCGACGTGGCGAGCGCGGTCGGGCTGGGGCCGACGGCGCTCTACCACTACTTCGAATCGAAGCAGCAGTGCCTGTTCGAGATCCTCGTCGAAGCGGTCGAAGACGCCCGCGCCGAGTTCCTCCGCCTCAGTGAGGGCGATTTCGTCGAGGCCTTCCCGGCCGTCGTCCGCGGCGGCTTCCGGCGCACCGACCGGGAGGTGCGTCGCGCCCGCGTCCTGGTCGCCGAGCAGGGGCTGGTCCGCCACCCGCGCCCGGCGCCGCGCGAGGAGAACGCGCGCCTGCTCGCCTTCTCCCTGCTGAAGGAATACGAGTCCGGCTGGCGCGACCTGCTCGCCGCCGGGATGCGCTCCGGCGCGATCCCGACGGTCGACGCCGACCTCCTCACCCGCGCCGTGATCGGCGCCTACAACAGCGTCTGGGCCTGGTATCGCCCTGAGGGCCGGCTCACACTCGACGAGGTCGCCGACTTCTACGTGCCGCGCCTGTTGCGCATCGCCGGCCTCCCCGGGTAGCCTGCCCGGCGTGATCGACCACATCCTGCTCGACGTCGAGGACTTCGACCGCTCGCGCGCCTTCTACGAGATGGCGCTGGCCCCGCTCGGGATCGAGGTGGTGAGCGAGCCCGCGCCGCAGATGGTCGGGCTTGGCGCCGACCGCAGGCCCTTCTTCTGGCTGATGGCGCGCGGCCGGCCGACGACGCACGGCGCGCACGTCGCCTTCGGCGCGCCGACCCGCGACGCGGTCGACACCTTCCACGCCGCCGGGCTCGCCGCGGGCGGCACCGACAACGGCGCCCCCGGCCCGCGCCCGATCTACCACTCCTCCTACTACGGGGCCTTCGTGCTCGACCCGGACGGCAACAACATCGAGGCCGTCTGCCACGCCCCGGCCGACTGAGGGCTCAGCGGAGCGGGACGTAGGCGCCGCCGTGGAAGACCAGCGGCCGCCCGCCCGCCGTCGCCAGGTCGGTGACGGCACCGGTGAGGATCACGTGGTCGCCGGCGGTGATCACGTCCTCGAGGTCGCAGGCGATCCAGAGCAGCGCGTCGTCGATCGCCGGCAGCCCCTCGCGCTCCGACCAGTCGATCCCGGCCCACTTCTCCGCCACCGGCTTCTTGGTCGCGAACGAGCGGGCGAGGTCCTCCTGGCCATCGTGGAGGACGCTGACCGAGAAGCGGTCGGCGGCCTGCACCGCGAGCAGCGTGCGGGAGCCCCGATCGAGGCAGGCGAGCATCAGCATCGGCTCGATCGAGAGCGAGGAGACGGCGTTGGCAGTGGCGCCGGCGGGTCCGTCGGGGCCGCTGGTGGCGACGATCGTGACCCCCGTCGGAAGGCTTGCCAGAGCGGATCTGAAGGTATCGGGGTCGGGTCGGGGCATCGGCAAAAGTTCGCGATCGGCGCCAAACAATATGATCCGCGCCGCGTGCGTCCGAAAGCTCTGATCCTCATAGCCGCGGTGATCGCCCTCGCCCTCGGTATCTCCGCCTGCGGTTACGGCGAAAAGGGCCTGGCCGTGAAGCAGGGCAACGCCTCCTACAACGGCGCCGTGCTCTTCGCCACCCACTGCTCCGGCTGCCACACGCTGAGCGCCGCCGGCACCCAGGGCACCGGCAACCGCGGCCAGCGCACCCAGGGCCCGAACCTGGACCAGCGCCAGGAGAGCTACGAAGACGCTCTCTTCGCGATCCAGAACGGTGGCTTCACCGGCGCGATCATGCCGCAGAACATCGTCATCGGCAAAGAAGCCGAAGAAGTGGCGAAATTCGTCGCCAAGTACGCGGGTGAAGAAGCGCAGAACGCGCCGCGCCCCGGTCAGAACGACGAACCCACCGCTCCTTAAGCGAGCCCGATGCTTGACCTGAAGCTGCTCCGCTCCGAACCCGAGCGGGTCAAGGCGGCTCTCGCGCGCCGCGGGGCGGACAGCGAGGTCGACGAGCTGTTGGCCCTCGACGCGCGCCGGCGCGAACTGCTGCCGACGATCGAGGACGCCCAGGCCGAGCGCAACGCGGCCTCCCGGCGGATCGGCGAGATCAAACGCGAAGGCGGCGACGCCGAGGCCGAGATCGCCGCGGTCGGCCGGCTGCGCGAGACGATCGACGCCGGCAAAGAGGAGCTCGAGGCGCTCGAAGGGGCGCTGCGCGAGCTGACCCTGTCGCTGCCCAACATCCCCGACCCCGACGCCCCGGATGGGGGGGAGGACGACGCGGTCGTGATTCGCGAGGTCGGCGCGACGCCGCACTTCGACTTCGAGCCGCGCGACCACCTCGACCTCGGCACCGGGCTCGGCGTGATCGACATGGAGGCCGGCGCCCGGCTCAGCGGCTCGCGCTTCGCCTACCTGAAAGGCGACCTGGTGCTGCTCGAGTTCGCCTTGGTGCAGTTCGCGATCGACGTCGCCCGCAGCGAGGGCCACGAACCGGTCGTGCCGCCGGTGCTGGTCCGCGAAGAGGCGCTCGAGGGGACCGGCTACTTCCCCGAGGCGCGCGAGCAGATCTACGAGATCGAGAAAGACGACCTCTTCCTCACCGGCACCTCCGAGGTCGCGCTGGCGAGCCTGCACGCCGACCAGATCCTCGAGGCCGCCGACCTGCCGCTGCGCTACTGCGCCTTCTCGACCTGCTTCCGTCGCGAGGCGGGCGCCGCCGGCCGCGACACCCGGGGGATCTTCCGCGTCCACCAGTTCGACAAGGTCGAGATGTTCTCGTTCGTCGACCCGGCGAACTCGAAGGGCGAGCACGAGCGGCTGCTGGCGATCGAGGAGCGGATCCTCGGCGAGCTCGAGATCCCCTACCGGGTGGTCAACATCCCGGTCGGCGACCTCGGCGCCCCGGCGGCGAAGAAGTACGACTGCGAGGCGTGGATCCCGTCACAGGGCCGTTACCGCGAGGTCACCTCCTGCTCGAACACGACCGACTTCCAGGCGCGCCGCCTCGGCTGTAGGTATCGGCCCGCCGAGGGCGAATCGCCGGAGGCGGTACACACTCTGAACGGGACCGCGACGGCGGTCGGAAGGACGATCATCGCCTTGATCGAGAACCGCCAGGATGCCGACGGCGGTTTCACGGTACCCAATATTTTGCACCAATTTGGTGCGCCTGACAGAATCCCATCGCAATGAGCACCAGCGTCCGTGAAGCCCGCCGCGTCGTCCTCTGTGATGACCACGAGATCGTCCGCGAGGCGATCAAGGCCCGCATGTCAGATTCGAACGTCGTCGAAATCGTCGGCGAGGCCGGCAACGGCCGCGACGTCGTCGACGTCGTCAAAGAGCTCGAACCCGACGTGCTGATCATCGACGTCGAGCTGCCGAAGCGGGACGGCATCGAGGCGACCCGCGAGGTGCTGAAGGTGCGCCCGCGGACCAAAGTCATCATCTTCACCGCCCACGCCCAGCCCGACCTGCTGGCGCTGGCGCTGCGTGCCGGGGCCTCCGGCTACGTGCTGAAGTCGGCGCCGGCCGAGGACATCGCCAAAGCGGTCAAAGCCGTGACCGGCGGCGGCACGTTCCTCGGCGGCGACTTCGCCGGCGGCAAGCCGTCGGAGGTCGAGAAACTGCTCGAGCTCTCGCCGCGCGAGCGGCAGATCCTCGAGCTGCTCGCCGAGGGGCTGCGGGTGAAAGAGATCGCCGAACGCCTGCAGCTCAGTCCGGCGACCGTCCACACCCACGTGCGCAACGCGATCGCCAAGCTCGAGGTCGATACCCGGACCGAGGCGGTCGCGCTGGCCGTCAAGTTCAGCTACCTCGGGGCCGGCGGGACGGCCTAGTCCCGGGGCTTGAAGTCCAGCGCGCAGCCGTTGATGCAGTAACGCATCCCGCCCTGCTCGACCGGACCGTCATCGAACACGTGCCCGAGGTGGGCGTCGCAGTTCTTGCAGACGACCTCGGTGCGGCGCATGAAGTGACTGTTGTCGGGTCGCAGTTCGACGTGCTCGAGGTTCTTCGGCTCGGTGAAGCTGGGCCAGCCGCTGCCCGAGTCGAACTTCGTGTCTGAGCTGAACAGCTCGGTCCCGCAACAGACGCACTCGTAGGCGCCCGCCTCGTGGTTGTCCCAGTAGGGGCCGGTGAAGGCGCGCTCGGTGCCCGCGCGACGGGTGACCTCGTACTGCTCCGGCGTCAACTCGCGGCGCCAGTCCTCATCGGTTTTCACAACTTTCGTGGCCATTGCGTCCATTCTCCTTTCGTCGTCTGTCCAGCGTACGACTTCTTCCTTACGAGCCTGTGACGTCGGTCGAGTCCAAGGGGGATGAGCAGACCGACCTCTCCCCTTCTCTCGCCTCTCGCCATCTCCCTGGTCGTCGTCCTCGCCCTGGTCCTCGCGCCGGGGGCGAGCGCCCGCTCGTTCGCCTTCCACGCCGACGAAGTGGCGCCCGCGGAGGTCTGCCCGGGGCAGCAGGTCGAAGGCATGTCGCCGGAAGAGCAGGTCGGCGTGATGCTCTGCCTGACCAACTACGCGCGCGCGGTCGACGGGCTCGCGCCGCTGGGCGTTTCGCGGCAGCTGGGGCGGGCGGCGGAAGGGAGGTCGGGCGACATCATCGACTGCGACGACTTCAGCCACGAAGCGTGCGGTCGGCCGTTCACCTTCTGGGACAGGCGCTTCGGCTACTTGCGGGGCTGCTGGAAGGCGGGCGAGAACATCGCCTGGGGGACCGGCGCCTACGCGACCGTCGGCGCGATCTTCACCGCCTGGCTGCAGTCGCCCGAGCACCACCAGAACATCCTCGGCCCGTACCGGGAAATCGGGATCGGGCTGCGGGTGGGGGAGCTGGAAGGCAACGAAGGCGCCGCGGTCTGGACCCAGGACTTCGGCAGTCACAAGTGCTGAAGGGCCGGGGGCGAGCTCATCCCTAGGATGGCGGCGTGGCCGCCTTCTACGAGCCCGCCGGGGGAAAGTTCGACGCGACCGCGCTGACCCGCGGGCCGTGGGATCCGGGCGCCCAGCATGCCGGGCCGCCGGCGGCGCTGCTCGGGCGCGCCCTCGAGGCGTTGCCGGAAGCCGAGGATTTCCAGGTCTGCCGGGTCACCTTCGAGATCCTCCGCCCGGTGCCGATCGCGCCGGTCGCGGTCGAGGCGCGGATCGTGCGGCCGGGGCGGCGGGTGCAGATGCTCGAGGCGGAGCTGCGGGTCGACGGCGAGGTGCTGATGATGGCGCGGGCCTGGCGCCTGCGGACGGCGCCGGTCGACCTGCCCGCCGAGGCGATCGCGATCCCGCCCGGCCCGGCGCTGCCGCCCGAGCCCGGCCCGGCCAACTTCTTCGAGACCGGCGAGAGCGAGGGTTACCACACGGCGATGGAGGTCCGCTTCGTCGCCGGCGCCTTCACCGAGATCGGCCCCGCGACCGCCTGGCTGCGGATGCGCCATCCGCTCGTCGCCGGCGAGGAGCCGAGCCCGCTGCAGCGGACCCTGATCGCGGCCGACGTCGGCAACGGCATCAGCGCCGCCCTCGACTTCCGCCGCTTCGTCTTCGTCAACGTCGACCTGACCGTGCAGCTCGAGCGCCTGCCCGACGGCGAGTGGGTCTGCGTCGACGCCGTCACCATCCCCCGCCCCCGCGGCAACGCGACCGCCGAGTCGGTCCTCGCCGACGAGCGCGGCCGGATCGGCCGCGCGTTGCAGACGCTGCTCGTGGCGGAACGCTGAGGGGGCGACGGGTCGGGGCGGGGTGGCCGTCCGAGGTGGGGTTTGGCGGGCCTGCCGTGCTTCGTGGCCGGCGCGGCCGTCCGAGGTGCGTCCCGGGCGTCTCGTGGCGGCCCTGGCAGGTTGTGGCCGCCACGAGAC
>DASZUH010000457.1:0-4003 GCA_035547715.1 Solirubrobacterales bacterium | reverse complement strand
GTCGCGCTGAGGCGATCAGCCGGGCGCGCCGGTCGCGATCACGCGCCGGCTGAACTTGACGATTTCGGCGGCGAAGCGGTCGGCGTCCTGGAAGAGCATGCCGTGGGCGGCGCCGGCGTAGATCGCGAGGCTCGAGCCGGGGACGCGGGCGTTGATGCGGCGCGCGTTGACCGGCGGCACGCCGGGGTCGAGGGCGCCGTTGGTGAGGAGCGTCGGCGTCTTGACCCGGCCGAGCCCGCGCCAGGTGCCGGTGTAGCGGAGGAAGCCTTCCTCGGCGGCTTCCTGGCGCCTCAGGGTGCGCGCCGAGACCTTCTCCTGCCGGATCGACTCGACGCCGTGGACGAAGCGCGCGGTCGCGGCGCCGCCCGCCGCGGTCCGGGGGAAGAGCAGGCCGAGGAAGACCTCGACGCCCGCGTGCGGGTCGGCGAGTTCGCGGACCAGGCCGGGCGGTGGCGGCACCGTGTGCGGGCTGCCGGCGTCGCCGCCGGTCGTGACCAGGGCGCCGAGCAACCGCGGATCCTGCTCGGCCAGCGTCAGGCCGATCTCGCCGCCCATCGACCAGCCGACCAGGGTCGGGTCGACGAGGCCGAGCGCTTCGATCAGCCCCCCGGTGTCGCGCGCCATCAGCGGCACCGTGATCGGCCGCGAGAGGTCGTCGGTGCTGTAGCCGACGCCGCGGTTGTCGAAGATCGTGACCCGGAAGTGACGCGCCAGCGGGTGCAGGAGGTAGGGCATCCAGAGGCTCATCGGCGCCGTGTCGCCCTGGACCATGATCAGGTCGGGGCCGTGGCCGAACTGCCGGTAGCCGATCTTGATCCCGTCGACCGGCAGGGTGTGGACCGGCCCCTCGAAGGCGCCCGCCCCGGGCAGCCTCGAGTGCGCGACGAGTGTCGGCGCCGCCTGCCCGACGACGGCCGGCGACGCCGCGTCGGCGGTCGTGGCCGGGAGCGCCGCCGCGATGGCGGCGAGGGCCAGGAGGGTGAGGCGCCGGAAGATCATCCGGCGGCGAAATCTACGCGCCCATGTCGACGGCGAACACGTTCGTCGGCTCGATCGTCACCACGACCCGCTTCTCGCCGGGCCGGTCGTGGTCGCGCACGTCGGCGCCGTACTTGGCGCCGAGCCGCCGGGCGAACGCGTAATCGTCGTCGGGCTCGATCGTCGCGGTCCCGCGCACGTCGACGTAGCGGAACGGGTTCGCCAGGTCGAGGATGAAGAGGCTGCACCGCGGCCGCGCCATCAGGTTCCTCGTCTTCAGCCGCGCGTCGTTCAGCGACATCCTCACCTTGCCGTCCTCGAAGAGGAACCAGATCTCGGTCAGCTGCGGTCCGCCGTCCTTGCCGAGCGTCGCCAGGGTGGCGAATCTGGCGTCGAGGAGGTCACGGTGCGAGTCGGGGAAATCGGTTCTCATCGGTGTCCGGCTTTCTTGTGGTGGGGATGCTTCCTGGGCTTCCGCCTGATCTTGACGCACCGCGACCGTCCGTTTTTCGCCTTCGGGACCCTCAAGCCGCAGACGCAAGGAGACCGGTCACAGGACGGTAACGGTACCCACACAATTGGGTAACTTCGGCGCCCAAAATTGGCGACAGGCTGCGCGGCGAACCGGACCGTCCCGCCCAAGGAGAGAGAACCGAATGCGCCTTCGCCTTGCCGTCGCAGCCCTCGTCGTCACCGCCGCGCTGGTCGCCGTGCCGAGCGCGCTCGCCTCGCCGTCGGGAGTCGTGATCTCCCAGTTCAGGACGAGGACCGCGGCGTCGCCGTACGACGAGTACGTGCAGATCACCAACACGACGGCCGCGCCGGTCGACCTCTCCGGCTGGCGGCTTTACGACTGTTACACCTCCGGCGGCAAAGCCGCGGTCGGGACCGACAGCGAACCGCTGCCGGCCGGGACCGTGCTGCCCGCCGGAAAGAGCTTCGTCTTCGGCAAGGACATCGGCGACTACAGCGGCGAAGCCGACGCGACCTACCACTACCAGGTGACCGAGAGCGGCGGCTTCCAGCTGCGCGACGGCGAAGGCACCGTCCAGGACGCGGTCGGCGCGCCCGGCACCGCCTGCGCCGAGGGCGCCGGCCTCACCCTCCCCACCACCGGCTCCGACTTCACCTTCACCCGCCACGGCACCCCGCCCGCCTACGTCGACACCGACGAAAACCTCGCCGACTTCGGCGCTCCCGCGGGCGAAGCCGACGGCACTCCCTGCGGCCCCGAATGCGAAGCGCCGCCCGCGCCGACCCCGATCGACGCGATCCAGGGCAGCGGCGAATCCAGCCCGATGCTCGGCGACAAGGTGCAGATCACGGGCATCGTCATCGGCGTCGACAACCAGGCCGGCGTGTCGAACTACACCGAACTCGACCGGCGTCAGGAGGGCATCTATGTCGAGGCGCCGACCGCCGAACAGGACACGAACACGCAGACCTCGGAGGGCATCTTCGTCGGCGGCCTGCCCGCGGAAGACCGCTCGGCCGAACACATCGGCCAGACCGTCACCGTCGGCGGCACCGTCACCGAGCTCTACGGCCTCACCGCGCTCGAAGCCACCGGTCAGACGGCGACCTTCACCGGCACGGCGAAGAGGAGGAACCTGCCGGCGCCGGTCGTGATCGATCAGAACGCCGCCGAAGCGCAGTCGCTCGCCGCGAACGGCACGCGCTCCTACTACGAGTCGCTGGAGGGGATGCGGGTCGAGCTGCCGGTCGGCACCGCCGACTCCGGCGGCACCTCGAAGTTCGGCGAGCTCTTCCTGCTGCCGGGCAAGGCGCGCCGGCTCATCTTCGGCGGCTACGAAGAATCCCAGGGGCCGCCGTCGCTGATCGACACTTACCAGGACGCCGGCTCCGCCGACGTCGACCCGACCGACCCGAGTGCCGAGCCCGCCTCGACCACGCGCGTGAACGCCGACCTCTTCGACCGGGTCAAGGACCTCGTCGGCCCGCTCGGCTTCGACTTCGGCAACTACGGGATCGTCCCCCAGCCCGGCGAAGCGCCGAAGGTCGTCGCCGGCCCGACCGCCTACCCGCCGGAAGCGCCGCTCGCCAGGCGGGGCACGCTGCGGGTCGCCAACTTCAACATGGAGAACCTCTTCGGGGTGGGGATGGTCGACGATGGCCACACCTTCGGCGCGGAAGAGATCGACGCGAAGACGACCCGGCTCGCCAACGCGATCCGGCTGATGCACCGGCCGGAAGTGATCGCGGTCGAGGAGGTCGCCTCGGAAGAATCGCTGCAGGAGGTCGCCGACAAGCTCGGCGGCTACCGGGCGATCTGGGCGCCGTCCAACGACGAACGCCACGTCGCCGTCGGCTTCCTCGTCGACGAAGGCCTCGACGTCACCGACATACGTCAGCTCGGCGTGGAAGCGACGACGACCGTCACCGGCTGCAACGACAACCCGGCCGACGACCCGCAGCTGTTCGAGCGCCCGCCGCTCGAGATCGGCCTGAAGATCGGCAAGGTCCGCTTCAACCTGATCGCCAACCACTGGGCCTCGCAGGGCCACCCCGAGGCGTGCCGCGAAGCGCAGGCCGCCTACGTCGCCGAACAGGTGAAGGCGCAGGAGGCGGCGGGCGGCTCGGTGATGGTGCTCGGCGACCTGAACGCCTTCCAGAACTCGCCCTCGATGGAATCGCTGACCGAAGGGACGAGCCTGCGCGACCTCTGGTCGAAGGCCCCCGCCGACGACCGCTACTCCTACGCCTACGACGGCCTGCTGGAGACGCTCGACCACATCTTCGTGACGAAGAAGCTGGCGCGGCAGGTCGAAGAGATCCGCTACGTCCACTTCGACAACGACTACTACGAGCGCAACGAGAGCACCTCGCCGACCGGCGTCTCCGATCACGACCCGCCGGTGGTCCGGATCGCGATCCCGAAGGGCGGGCTGTAGGGCCGTCCTTCGCGGGCGGGGTGGCCGTCCGAGGTGGGGCTGCGCTTCGCGGGCGGGGCGCCCGTCCGAGGTGCGTCCCGGGCGTCTCGTGGCGGCCCTGGCAGGTTGTGGCC
>DASZUH010000456.1:0-9289 GCA_035547715.1 Solirubrobacterales bacterium | reverse complement strand
TGACCACCATGGGCGTACAAGCGACGAACGCACCCGGGCGATGCATGAGGAAGTGAGGAGGAACCGTGACGTTCCCATGGGTCTGCGTGACGGATCCTGCGCCTTCGTGACCGATCATGCGCTCCTTCCCCACGGGACGCGCACGTCCCCCGGGCACACGGCACGAACCCTCCCCTCCTCCCCACGAACCCGGCCGTCCCGGCCACGGCCACAGCCCGCCCGGGCCGTGGACGGGACGGCCGGGTCCCTTGCCCAGCCGGGCGTTCCGGGACCCCCAAACGTTGCGACCGGGTCTCACAGAAATTGATTTGGTGCTAAACTATTAGGTACCGAAAGACTTTTCCGACCCCCAAGGAAGTGATGTGAATGGCAGAAGCCGCCGCCGCCGGCGGTTCCCGAATTGAGTCCCACGTCTGGCGGATCGCCGCTGTCGTGGTGCTCGGCACGATCATGTCGGTCCTCGACACGACGATCGTCAACGTCGCCCTCGACACCCTCGGGCGCGATTTGAACGCCTCCGTCGACAAGATCCAGTGGGTCGCGACCGGCTACCTGCTCGCCCTCGCCGCCGTCATCCCGGTCAGCGGCTGGGCCTCGCGACGGTTCTCCAGCCGCAGCGTCTACATGGTCTCGCTGGTGATGTTCACCGCGGGCTCGGTGCTCTGCGGACTCGCCGACTCGGTCGGCTCGCTGGTCGCCTTCCGCGTGATCCAGGGGATCGGCGGCGGCATGCTGGTGCCGACCGGCCAGATGATCCTGGTCAAGGCCGCCGGCCCCCGGAACCTCCCCAAGGTGATGAGCGCGATCGGCGTCCCGATCGTCCTCGCCCCGATCTTCGGCCCCACCATCGGCGGCCTCCTGCTCGAGCACGTCTCCTGGCAGTCGATCTTCCTGGTCAACCTGCCGGTCGGCATCGCGACCCTGGTCGCGGCGCTGAAGCTGCTGCCGAAGGACCGGCCGGAAGGCGCCGAGAAGCTCGACGTCGCAGGCCTCGGCCTGCTCTCGGTCGGCCTCGTCGGCATCACCTACGGGCTCGCCGAGACCGGCTCCGCCGGGACCGTCGTCGCCGCCTCGGTGCTGGTGCCGCTGGCGATCGGCCTCCTCGGCGTCGCCTCCTTCGCCGTCCGCGCGCTGCGCATCCCGAACCCGCTGCTGAACGTCCGCCTCTACAAGGACCGCGCGTTCACGGCGGCGTCGGTCACCACCTTCTGCCTCGGCGCCGCGCTCTTCGGCGCGATGGTCTTGATGCCGCTCTACTTCCAGACCGTGCGCGGCGAGGACGCCGTCACCACCGGCCTCCTGCTGATCCCGCAGGGCCTCGGCGCGGCGGTCGCGATGGGCCTCTCCGGACGCGCCACCGAACGGTGGGGCGGCGGCGTGACGGCGACGATCGGCACCGTGATCACGCTGGTGGCGACGATCCCCTTCGTCCTCCTCGGCGCCGGCACCTCCTTCGTGCTGATCGCCGCGGCGATGGTGATCCGCGGCTTCGGCATCGGCATGTCGATCATGCCTGCGATGACCGCCGCCTACGGCGTCCTGACGCCGCAGCAGGTGACCCACGCGACGCCGCAGCTGACCACGCGGCAGCGGGTCGGCGGCTCGATGGGCACGGCGATCCTGACCGTCGTCCTGCAGCAGCACCTGGAAACGGCGGGCGCCTCGCCGAGCGCGATGGCGGGCGCCTTCGGCACCACCTTCGTCTGGGTGATGGGCATCACCGCGGCGGCGCTCCTGCCGACGCTGCTCCTGGCCCGGATCGAGCGGCGCCCGCGACGCGACGCCGGCGCGGCGCCCGCGGAGCCGAAGCTGCCCGAGCCGGACACCCGCGAACTCGCCTGGGAGTCGGCGTGAGCGCCGCCCCGCCGCAGGGGCGCGACGCGGCGCTGGCGCGGCTGCGCGAGGAATTCGGCGCCCTGCTCGGCGCCGAGCGCCGGCTGCGCAGCCGCGACTCCCACCGCAAGGAGGCGGGCGGCCTCACCAACGCGCAGGTGCGGGCGCTCTTCGTCCTCGCCGGCGAGGAGGAGTCGACCGCCGGCGAGATCGCCGCGAAGGCGCGGCTCAGCCCCGGCGCGGTCAGCGGGATGCTCGACGAGCTCGAGCAGGCCGGGATCATCAGTCGGGTCCGCTGCGCCGACGACCGCCGCCGCGTCCTCGTCAGCCTCACCGCCGCCGGGCGCGAGGTGCTCGGCGAGCGCAAGCGGGCCTGGGCGAGGCGCTGGGAGGACGCGATGGACGGGCTCGACGACCGCGACCTCGAGGCCGCCGCCGAGGTGATGCGCCGGATCGCCGCCTCGCTCGACCGGGTCTGAACGTCCCGGCCCGCGCTCAAGGCGAGGCGGGCGGGCGCCGATCTATAACTCAGCTGACCGACCGGCGGGGTCTCGGCGGTCGGTCACCCCGATCTGATGGTCTCGATGCACAACTCCCGCGAGCGCGGCCCGCTGCCGCGTCATCTCCTTGGCCGCCCGCGCCGGCTGCCCGCGCCGGTCTGGACGCTGGCGCTGATCTTCGGCGTCGCCGGGCTGATGTGCATCCTCGCGGCCCTCTTCCCGATCTCGAAGACCGCCCCGCGTGAGCTGGCGACGGTCATCGGCTTCTGCCTGATCGCCGCCTCGCTCTTGCTGCTGCGCTTCGGCGCGGGCCTCTCGGAGACCGGTCTACAGGCCCTCGCGATCGGCGGCACGTTGGTCAACGCGGTGCTCGTCTCGCAGGCGACCACCGACTACGGCGCGACGCTGAACAGCATCGCCTGGATCTGGGTGGCGATCTACGCGGGCCAGTTCTTCGACCTGCGGGCGGTGCGCATCCAGGTCGCGACGGTCGCCGTCGCCTCCGCCGCGGCGCTGGTGATCTGCGGGGTGCCCGGGATGTTCACCGCCTGGGTCCTGGTCGCCGGCTCCTGCGCGCTCGCCGGCGAGGCGCTCGGCCACCTCAACTCGCGCCTCCGTACGCAGCTCGTCACCGACCCGCTCACCGGCCTCCTCAACCGCGCCGGATTCGCCGCGGCGGCGGAGCGGATGCTGGCGCTGGCGGCCCGCGAGCACCTGCCGGTCAGCGTCGCCCTGATCGACCTCGACGACTTCAAGCGGGTCAACGACCTGAACGGCCACGCCGCGGGCGACGAGCTGCTGGTCGACCTCGGGCGCGCCTGGGTCCGCGAGCTGCGCGGCTCCGAGGTGCTGGCCCGGCTCGGCGGCGACGAGTTCGCCCTGCTGCTCGTCGCTGGCGTCGATGCCGCCGACGACGCGCTGCGCCGGATGCGTGCCGCGGCGCCGGTGGGATGGAGCGTCGGCGTCGTCGGCTGGCGGCGGGGCGAGTCCTTCGAAGCGGCGATGGCGCGGGCCGACCAACAGCTCTACCGGGCCAAGCGCGAGGTCCACGACGACGAGCCGCGCGGCGAACGCGGCCCGACCGCGCTGACGATCACCCGGCAGGCCGGCGAGCCGACCACCCCTTTGGTCTGAGCCGTCCGCTTGCCATCATGGGCCGGTGCCGCCCGCCCGCCTGATCAGCGTCAACGTCGGTCTGCCGAAAGAGGTCGACACCGGCCGGCGCGTGGTCGAGACGGCGATCTGGAAGTACCCGGTCGAGGGCCGGGTGAGGGTCCGTGGCGTGAATCTGGAGGGCGATCGGCAGGCCGACCTCTCCGTCCACGGCGGCGTCGACAAGGCCGTCTACGCCTACGCGATCGAGGAGACGCGGCTATGGGAGGAGGAGCTCGGGCGCGAGCTCGGCGCTGGCGCCTTCGGCGAGAACCTGACCACGGAGGGGGTCGACGTCTCCGGCGCCGTGCTGGGCGAGCGCTGGCGGGTCGGCACGACGCTGCTCGAGGTCGTCCAACCGCGCCTGCCCTGCTTCAAGCTCGGCCTGAAGATGGGGGACCCGACCTTCCTGCGGACCTTCGCCCAGGCTTCGCGGCCGGGCGCCTACCTGAAGATCATCGAGGAGGGTGACCTCGGGGCGGGCGACCCGATCGAGGTCGACGTCGACGGGCGGCCCGACCACGGCGTCAGCGTCCGCCTCGTCTCCGACGCGATGCTGGTCGACCACAGCCTGATCCCGCGGGCCGAAGCGGCGCCGCAGCTGATCGAGACGCTGCGCGAGCAGATGGCGGAACTGGTCGGATGAGCGGCGGGACGAGCCAGGAGGAGCGCGGCCGCCGCTTCGCCCGGCTTCATGCGGACGGCTGCTTCCTGATCCCGAACCCCTGGGACGCCGGCACGGCGCGGGTGCTCGAGTCGCTCGGCTTCGAGGCGCTGGCGACGACCTCGAGCGGCTTCGCCTTCACGCTCGGGCGGGCCGACGGCGCGGTGACGCTCGACGAGGTGGTCGAGCACGTGGCGACGCTGGTCGCGGCCACCGACCTGCCGCTCTCGGTCGACCTCGAGAACGGCTACGGGGCGGCGCCCGAGCACGCGGCGCGGGCGGTCGAAGCGGTGGCGGCGGTCGGCGCGGTCGGCGGCTCGATCGAGGACTGGGACGCCGCGGCGGGGATCTACGAGATCGGCGCGGCGGCGGAGCGCATCGCGGCGGCGGCCGAGGTGGCGCGCGAGCTGCCGTTCCCGTTCCTGCTGACGGCGCGGGCCGAGAACCACATCCGCGGCAACCCCGACCTGGAGGACACGATCGCGCGGCTGCGCGCCTACGAGGCGGCGGGCGCGGACGTACTCTACGCGCCTGGGCTGGGGACCGTGGCGGAGATCGAGACGGTCGTCGCCGCGGTCGGCAGGCCGGTCAACGCGCTGGCGCGCCCGACCTTCTCGGTCGCCGAGATCGCCGACGCGGGCGCGCGGCGGATCAGCGTCGGCGGCGCGCTGGCCTGGGCGACGGTCGAGGCGATGGCCGGGGTGGCGGAGCGGATGCGCGAGACCGGCGACCTGTCGGGCCTGCGCGGCGGCGGCCAGGTCGCGGAATGGCTCGCCGCGGGTACCGAGGACGTATGAGCGTCGAGCCCGAGATCGTCGACGACCAGGAGCAGTCGCGTTACGAGGCGCGCCTCGACGGCGAGGCCGTGGCGGTCGTCGACTACGTCAGGCAGCCGGGGATCGTCTCCTTCACCCACTCCGAGACGTTCCCCGGCCACGAGGGCCAGGGCCTGGCGGGGAAGGTCGTCGACCGGGCGCTGCGCGACGCCCGCGACGAGGGCCTCGAGGTGATCCCCTTCTGCTCCTTCGTCGCCCACTACGTCGGCGAGCACCCGGAGTTCCGCGAGCTGGTGCCCGCCGATCGTCGCGAGGAGTTCGGGCTCTAGGCGGCGGCGGAGAGGGCGCCGGGCTCGGCTTCGACCGCGGTGGCGGGGCGCCAGAGGGCGTCGGTGCCCATCGGGATGCAGACGAGCTCGCCGTCGTCGGTGGCGGCGATGAGTTCGTGCTCGGTCGCCGGGATGTCGGCGTCGTCGGTGTCGGAGCCGCGCATGATCGACGCGACCTCGGCGGTGGTCAGGCCGATCGGGTAGGCGAGCACCGCCTCGGCGGCGCGCTCCGGCGCCGGCCGCCGCTCCAGCGAGGCGTCGAGGTTGGCGAGCGCGGTGTCGTAGGACTCGAAGGGCTGGAAGCCGCCGACCTCGAGCCAGCGGCCGTCGGGCGCCTCGAAGATCACGGTCGGCGCGGTGTAGCGGGCGCCGCTCTCGGAGTTGGCGTGGCGGTTCTGCACATGGGTCGGGCGACCGTCGGCGGAACGCGCGCGGGCCTTGTCGCGCTCGTAGAGCGCGACGATCTCGGGGTCGTCGATGCGGCCGACGACCGCCGCCGCGTCGAGCCCGTCGACGTCTTCGAGCGCGGTGCGCAGCGCCTCGTCGTCGTCGAGCAGGTTGGTGGTCGTGAACTGCATCAGCTGCAGCGCGCGCAGCGCCGCGTAACCGAGCTCCGGCGACTCCTCGCGGGCGGCGATGATCGCGCGGCAGGCGCGCGAGGTGGCGGCCATCCGCGGCTTCACCCCGCTGCCGAACGGCATCCCGAAGCGCTGCTCGAACTTCCGCATCCCGGCGGCCATGCGCCCGGCGGTGAAGCCGATTTCCTCGTAGCGATCGGCGCTCTCCGAGAGCCCGATCATCACCAGGCGCCAGTCGAGCTGATCGCCGAAGCGCCAGCGCAGCCGCGCGATCGCGGGCCGCGACGAGTAGGCCCAAGGACAACCGGGATCGGAGAAGTGCCAAGCAGTTATCTGTTCCACTTACGGAAGGTTAGTAGACCCGGTCTCTCGGCTTGCGCTCCCTCGCCCGCGTGCTCTGGGCCAACATCGCGATCTCGCTGCTCGTCGGCCTGGCGGCGGCGTCGATTGAGAAAACTCTTACTTTGGGGTGAGTCCAGACCGGGTAGTGCGACGGGGACGAGCAATCGATCCCGAGGAGGCTCCAATGGCGAGTGAGGAGAAGCGCCCGACCACCACGACGGACTCCGGTGTCCCGGCGACCAGCGACGAACGGTCGCTGACCGTCGGCCCGCAGGGCCCGACCGCCCTGCACGACCACTACGTCGTGCAGAAGATGCAGCACTTCAACCGCGAGCGGGTGCCCGAGCGGGTCGTCCACGCCAAGGGGTCCGGCGCCCACGGCTTCTTCGAGACGACCGAGGACGTCAGCCAGTTCACCAAGGCGGGCCTCTTCCAGCCCGGGGTGCGGACGCCGATGTTCGCCCGCTTCTCGACCGTCGCCGGCGAGCAGGGTTCCCCCGACACCGCCCGCGACCCGCGCGGCTTCGCGCTGAAGTTCTATACGGAGCAGGGCAACTACGACCTGGTCGGCAACAACACGCCGGTCTTCTTCGTCCGCGATGCCTCCAAGTTCCAGGACTTCATCCACTCGCAGAAGCGTCTCCCCGACACCGGCATGCGCTCGAACGAGATGCAGTGGGACTTCTGGACGCTCTCGCCGGAGAGCGCGCATCAGGTGACGATCCTGATGTCTGACCGTGGCGTTCCGCGCACCTATCGGAACATGAACGGCTACGGAAGTCACACGTTCTCGTGGCAGAACGCCGGCGGCGAGAAGTTCTGGATCAAGTACCACTTCAAGACGGTCCAGGGGGTCGAGACCTACACCGAAGACGAAGCGGTCGAGATGGCGTCGCAGGATCCGGACGCCCATCGCCGCGACCTGCGCAAGGCGATCGCCGACGGCGACGCGCCCGAATGGAGGCTGAAGGTGCAGGTGATGCCGTTCGCCGACGCGCTCGACTATCGCTTCAACCCGTTCGACCTGACCAAGGTCTGGCCGCACTCCGACTACCCCGAGATCGAGGTCGGCCGGATGGTGCTCGATCGCAA
The DNA here is from genome assembly GCA_035547715.1 of Solirubrobacterales bacterium. Lineage (GTDB taxonomy): Bacteria > Actinomycetota > Thermoleophilia > Solirubrobacterales > 70-9 > VAYN01. The sequence continues at coordinate 2,023 of DASZUH010000456.1, read as the reverse complement.
TCCCGACAACTTCTTCGCCGAAGTGGAGCAGGCGGGGTTCTCGCCGTCGAACCTCGTGCCGGGCATCGGCCTGAGCCCCGACAAGATGCTGATGGGACGAATCTTCAGCTACCACGACACGCATCTGCATCGGATCGGTCCCAATTACGAGCAGCTTCCGATCAACTCGCCGAAGGTCGAGGTCCACTCCTACAACTTCGACGGGCCGATGACCTACATCCACTCGGGCGACCAGCCGGTCTACGCGCCGAACTCGAAGGGCGGCCCGGTCGCCGCCGGCGAGAACGGCGCCGACCTCTCCTGGGACGTCGAGGGCGGCGCGCTCGGCCGCTACGAGAATCCGAAGCACCGCGAGGACGACGATTTCGGCCAGGCCGGGACCCTGGTCCGCGAGGTGATGGACGACGCGAAGCGCGATGCGCTGGTCGAAAACATCGTCGGGCACGCGAGCGCCGAGGTGACCGCGGAGACGCAGGATCGGGTCGTCGCATACTGGGCGAACGTCGACCAGGAGATCGGCGATCGGGTCGCCTCGGGATTGAGGCGGAGCACGCAGGCGGCGACCCCGCCGCAGGCCGAGGTGCCGAGCAACGTCTGAGGAAGGGATTCGAACCGGCGGTCCGAAAAGTCGCTCTTTGCGGCACTTTTCGGACCGTCGTGCGACGGCTTCCCGGCAGGAAAAGCGTCCGAGGCCGGCCCTACCTTGGGTTGCCAGATGAGCGAGCAGACGCAGATGGACAGCCTCCTCGCCGGCGAGCCGGCCTTCGCCCCGATCGAGCCGGAGCCCGCGGTCGAGGATGCCGCGCCCGCGCCGGTCCAGGAGCGTTCTGCCCGCGTGGCGGCCGAAGTCACCGCGACCGCGCGGATCGCGATCCGCGACCTCGAGGACGGCCAGCGCGTGCGCGGCGTCTACGCGGTCCGCGGCCGCGAGCTGCGGCGCAAGAAGAACGGCGATCCGTGGCTGCGGATGACCGTCGGCGATGCGACCGGTACCGCCGAGGCGGTCTGCTGGGACGATGCCGAGGTGCGCTACGCGCTCTGCGCCTCCGGCACGCCGATCCACGTCTCCGGCGTCTTCGAGAACTCCGAGCGGTGGGGCGCCAAGATCAAGGTGACCGAGTTGCGCGCCGCCGAGGACGGCGAGTTCGAGATGAACGACCTGGCGATCGGGTCGGAGGTCTCGGCCGAGCGGCTCGAGTCCGACCTGCGCGACCTCCTCGACACGGTCCAGAACCTCGAGCTGCGCGAGTTGCTCGACCTCTTCTTCGCCCCCGGCAGCGAGACCTGGCGGCGCTTCCGCGACGCCCCCGCGGCCAAGACCTACCACCAGGCCTACCGCCACGGGCTGCTTGAGCACACGCTGTCGGTCGCCCAGGCGGTCTCCGCCGCGGCCAACTTCTTTCCCGGCATCGACCGCGAAATCGCCGTCACCGGTGCCCTCCTCCACGACATCGGCAAGCTCCAGGCCTACAACGACGACCCGCTGGCGATCGACCTCACCGACGCCGGCCGGCTGCAGGGCGAGATCCCGCTCGGCTACTACACGGTGCGCCGCGCGATCGAGGACATCCCGGGCTTCGATCCGCGCCTCGCCCAGTGCGTCCTCCACATCATCCTCAGCCACCACGGCCAGCTCGAGCACGGCTCACCGGTCGTCCCCGCCACCCGCGAGGCCGTCCTCGTCCACATGATCGACAACCTCGGCGGCCGCCTCGGCTCCTTCGACCGCCTCGAGCGCCAGCTCCCCGACGGCGAGTCCTGGTCAGGCTTCGACCGCGCCCTCTCCGGCTCCGCCTGGTTCTCCCAGCGCGCCGCCTGAAGCTGTCGCCCGGGGCGGGGCGGGAGTCCGGGGTCGGGCGGCCGTCCGAGTTGCGCCCGGCCGTCCCGGCCACGGCCGCCGGAAGGCGTCGGCGCAGATTCCGTGACGAAGACCCAGGGGACGTCACGGTCCCGTCCCACCTCCACATCACCGCCACGACGTCCGTGCACTTGTGCCGCCCATGGGGGGCACAACTGCACGAAC
>DASZUH010000455.1:0-9051 GCA_035547715.1 Solirubrobacterales bacterium | reverse complement strand
TGAAACCGGCGGTACCTCCGGGTCGGGCTCGTCGGGTGGTTCGTCGTCCACGACCTCCGGCGCAACCTCGTCTTCGGGTGCCTCGATCGGTGCGGCCACGCCCGCGGGTCCCAAGCCGAACCCACCCAGCCTTCACCTGATCCCGTCGGCGCGCGCCAACGACATGACCCCGCTCGTCACGGGCAGCGCGCCCGGTGGCGAAACCGTGGCGATCTACGACACCGCGAACTGCTCCGGCACGCCGGTCGCCAAGGGCCCCGCCTCCCAGTTGCAGGCCGGTTTCGAAGTGTCGGTTGCCAAGAACTCCGCGACGACCTTCTCGGCCGTCGCGATCGCCGCGCAACACTCGGGCTGCTCCGAATCGGTCACCTACACCGAGGACTCGACCGCGCCGCGCACCCGGATCACCATGGGCCCGGGCGTGAAGACGCGCAAGCACAAGGTCGTCTTCCGCTTCCAGGACATCACCGAAGATCCCCCCGGCACCACCTTCGTCTGCAAGGTCGACAAGGCGAAGTGGAAGCCCTGCAGCTCACCCTTCCACGTCAACCACTTGAAGCCCCGCCACCACGTGATCGCGATCCGCGCCACCGACCTGGCCGGCAACGTCGAACCGAGGCCGGTCAGGCGCCACTTCATCGTCGTCGGATCACCGGGCCGCTGAGGCGCCGCCCGGCGTCTCGGATACAACTCCGCCCGTGATCGGCGTGGTCATCATCGCGTTCCTCGGCGGGCTGGCGGTCGGCAGCTTCGCCACGGCGGTCGCCTACCGGGTGCCGCGGGGGATGGCGTTCGGGCTGGAGCGGTCGCAGTGTCCCGCCTGCGGGGCGCAGATCGGGGCGCGGGACAACGTCCCGGTCGTGTCCTGGCTGATCCTGCGAGGACGGGCGCGGTGCTGCGGGGCGCCGATCTCGCCGCGCTACCCGCTGACCGAGCTGACGGTCGGCGCCCTCTACGCGGCGACCGTGATCGTCTATCGGCACGATGCCGCCGCGGCGGTGATCGGGCTGGTCTTCGTCGCGATGCTCGCGGTGGTCACGCTCACCGACCTCGACCTGCGGATCATCCCGAACAAGGTGCTGATCGCGGGAGCGGTGCTCTGCCTGGCGATCGCGATCCCGACCGACCCGGGCGGCGTGCCCGAGCGGCTGATCGCGGCCGCCGCCGCGGGCGCGGTCTTCTTCCTCGTCGTGCTCGCCTATCCGCGCGGGATGGGTATGGGCGACGTCAAGCTGGTGGCGACGATGGGGCTGTTTCTCGGCCGCGCCGTCGCCCCCGCGATCCTCGCCGGGCTCCTCGCCGGCAGCATCGTCGGGCTCGCGCTGATCGCGATGCGCGGGGCCGAGGCGCGCAAGATGGCGATCCCGTTCGGGCCGTTCCTGGCGCTCGGCGGCATCGTCGGCCTGCTCGCCGGCCACCACCTGGTCCACATCTGGATCAATGGTCAGTAGGCAAAGAGGGGAAACTACCGGGTCCGTACGCCGCGACGGCGACGCGCGCGGCGAGCCACCGGCCGGGCTGGTCCAAGCGATGGCTTCCGCTTGCGGATATCGAGCAGGAAGTGGGTTGCGACAATCTGCTCTGACGGATGCTCGGAGCGATAGATCGATTCGAGGGTTCCCAAGGGGGACGCAGGCCGAAGGATCTGATCCTTGTCGAGGAGTTCCTCGATCACGTCATTGATCTGACCCTGGGCTCGTGCAGGATCGCGGTCGAGCAGGAAGCCGATCATCGTGGCGCAGCCCGAGTCGGTCGCGTACCGCCCGTGTAGGAAACGGTAGAGGCCATCGGTGACATAGAGCCGGGCGGTCGCCGACGGCTCCAGGAGGCGCTTGCACTCGATCGTCATCTGGACTTCGTGCTGCAACCCGAGGTAGAGGACCAGGTCGGGCCGGGGCACGGTTGCCGGGTCGGCGCTGCCGTCGAGATGGGCTTCCGTCCATCCTCCGGTCTCCAGGAAGGCGAGCATCTGCAGGCGGGTGCCTCGGCGTCGCTCGAGATTACGCTTGAGAAGGCCCACCATGGCCGCCGTGCAGGCAACCTCCTGATCGCTGAAGCGGACGCACCCGCCGGCTATCCATTCCTCCGCCGCCTCCGCCAGTCGGAGGTGTGCTTCGGCCCGGTGCCGTTCGAGTACGGACGCCAAGAACGTCGGCTGGAGCGCCGCTGCTTCCACGTCCGCAGGGTCCTCGATCACGCGGCCGACTTCCCCCGTTCACGCTCGACCCGTACGGCCGCGCGAAGGATCTCCGAGACAATTTCGTCGGAGTCATGAAGTGCCGAAGCCGCCGTCATCTGCTTCCGCTCGGCAGGCTTGTGGAACTCGACCGAGCTACGCCGGTAGACCCGCTGGGGACGTCGAATCAAAAGGGTCCCTTCGGGAACGACAAACTCCCGCAGCGGGTCCTCGATCGCCTTCGGCGGGCGCGCTCCGGCCAGGCCTATGCCGACCACGACGTCATCGTTCCTGCGGCCGGCTTGTACGGCGGTCGCACCGATCTCGGTCTCAAGGGTTCGTTCGAGGGTGAGTCTGTATGACTCGATTTCAGCATTGCCCGGGGCGCCGTATGCGCACGAGCTGGTGATGTCATAGAAGGCAGGAAGGCGAACTTCCAACCGATCTTCGATGATCGCCAGCTCGTCTCGAGTCAGTTCATGGAAATCCCCCAGGAACGCGTCGATCTCGGTGGTGGCTCGACCGACATCGCCGTCCAGCCCAACCCGCGCGAGGCCGGCGAGGGTGGCGACTGCGCCTTCATCTTCGAGGAAGTCGACCGGCAGCACGGAAACGTCCTGCTGCTTGATCTCGGGTCTCTCGATTCCCCAGGACGAAGCCGTCATGAGTAACAGGTAGCGGGCAAGGCTCGAGTTCAGGAAGGCGCTCAGTGCGAGGGCTTCATCCTGTCTTCCTGACGGCGGAACCAGCGCAAGGACGGACTCGCTGAATGCGGCCGGCTCCGCGTAGAACGTGGCGCGCAGCCGGCCCTCCCTGTCGAGACTGCGCCCGAGCAGTACGCGCGGGCCACTGTAGAGGGCCGGGTCGCGCGGCCGGTGGAACCACTCGTGCGTGACGGGTGGACGAGTCTCCACCGCGAACGGCTGGATGTCACCGGTCTCGATGGAGGGAATTTCCCGCAGGAGCGGCAGATCGTTGTGATCACCGCCTTTTGCCTGGTAGCCCAGCCCGATCGTCCAATTCCGACCATCGCCACGCCGGCGAAGGTCACCGACGGCCAGGGCACCGGTGGTCAACCGATCAACCAACTGTACGTCGCGCATGTCACCGAAGATCAAGCGCCGCAACAAGTCCGGGCGGGCTCTGAGTTGGCGCCGGGGAATGCGGGTGATCTGGTCGGCGTCGATCGCGATCCGGCCCGTCGTCAGACTGATCGGCCCCGGCTTCGGCGCCGCAAAAGTTACGTGGTCCCGGGCGGTGTCCGCCGTCCCCCGGACGACGTAAAGGGCGCATGGGGCGATCGCGTCTGAAAACAGGCTTCGGCGAAATGCGGAGAAATCGACGATCAGGTCCAGGCCGGTCTCGGCGAGGGCCTCGACCTGGAACGCCCGCTCGCTCGGGCGTTGGTTGTAGAGACTGCGCGCGGGCATCAGAAGGGCCATGCAGCCGTCGTCGGCGAGGCGGTCGAGCGAGATCCAGAAAAAGGCCTGTGCCAGCGTGAGGATCGAACCGCCGGGCCGACCGGTAGACGCGAGATAACGCTGTGCCGGCTCGGAGGCGCGCTTCCAGGGCGGGTTGCTCGCGATGACCTCGAAGGAGCCCCCGAATGAGGCCGAGATGTCGAAGAAGTCCCCTTGGCGAAGGTTTGCACCGATCATCCTGGGGAAGCGCCAATCGTCTCCGGGGGTCGCTTCCGCCAGGCGCTCCAGGAGCACGAGGTAACAACTCAGGGCGGCGACGCGGAGTGCATCGTCCATGAGATCGCAGCCGAAGATCTGGTTGGTGAGTACGTCGGTCATCTCGGCGCCGGTCAACGGACGCCCGGTCGACTCTTCCAGGTCGTCCAGAACGCGCTCGTAGGCGCGGGCGAGGAAGAGGCCGCTCCCGCAGGCAGGGTCGAGGACCCGTGCGTCGCCAAGGCCGGCACCCGCCGGCATCGCCTCGTCCAAGGCGGCATCGACCAGGTGCCCTGGCGTGTAGTACGCCGCGTTTGCGTGTTGCTCGGCGCGGACGAACTCCTCGTAGACGCCGCCGAGCACCTCGGCCGGGATGACCTTGAAGTCGTAGCGATCGATCAGCGTAAGCTGGCCGGTTCCGGCCGTCCCGGAAAACAGTTCGGCAACCGAATGCAGGTGGTCGGGCTGAACCTCCATACGCTCCTGGTCGCCGACGACGAAGGTGTCCCCGTTGAAGCGTTCACGCAGCGAATCGAAGAGGCGATAGGTGTCCTCCACGGATTCGTGCAACAAGTCCAGAAAACTGGTGTGGGCCTTGGACGTACGATTCGCCAGGAGTCCGCGGGCATCCAGGTACTGTGCGAAGAGCGATCGGGCGAGGAGTTGATCGGTGGTCGCGACGGACAGTCCTTTGCGAAGCAGGGTTGCTCGCGTCGATCGCAGATCCTCGCGAAGCTGAACGATCACCGAGCGTTGTCGGCGATTTCCGGGAAGGGCATCCCGCGCGTGCCCGCGCAGCAGGCCCGACCGGGTGAACGGCTCGAGGACCTCGTCCTCGGCACTCGTTGCGACCACTGCCTCGGCGCTGTAGGCGGGCGGCGACGTACCGTCGAGAATCCGGATCTCCGTGGGTAGGACCACCACCACGAGTTGCGCCCGGGACTCGTTCCAGGTCCGTTGATGAAGCGCAGCGATGGCCCGCTCGACCTCGGTGTCGTCCGGGATACCCAGCCCGGCGAAGTACACCAGCGGGATTCGTCCCTCGAAATATGCCGCGTGGACGCCGACGTACCGGCTCGCTGCCGTCCAGGCATGTCGACGAGCCGCGGGCATGCCGGTCGTGCTGTCCCCGAGTTGTACGAGGTGATCGTCGTCGTAGCCGAGACGCCCGATCACTTCCTCAAGGGCGATTGCCGTCATCGACTCCCCGCAGGCCTGCCGCGCGCCGCCGGCCCTTTTGGCGCCAGCTTGACATTTCAAGGGAATCTAGCGGCGGGAGGGGATGCTGCGGCCTTGCGATTCGCCGCGGCGTTCGGTCGGCCCGGTCGCGCCGAGGGCGGCGCGGCGCGGCTTCGCGCCGAGCGTCTGGTGGATCTTCAGCAGCTCGATCCGGTAGGTGCGTTCGCGCGGGCCGTAGACGAACGTCTCCGGCAGCTGCGGTTCGAGCGCGAGCAACTGGCAGCTCTGCGAGCCGACGATGCACCTGGCTTCGCCGAAGATCGACTCGACGTCGGAGGAGACGAGCAGCAGGGCCTTCTTGCCGTCCTTGCTGACGCCCATGAAGGTGACCGCGGGCGTCGCCCGGGCGGGGAGCATCGTCAGTTCGGGCAGGTCGCGACGGACCTGCGCCTTCGGCTTGGCGCGCCTGGCGGTCTCGCTCGCGTCCGTGCCCGCCGCGGGCGGGACGCTCACCACCCGGACGTCGATCGCCTCGGACGCGTAGCGGGTCCGGGTCGCCCCGGAAGGTTCGCCGCCGCCCGCTTCGGTTTCGCCGCCCGCGGAGACGGGCGGCACGTAGGTTTCGGCGGCCGCCGGGGGTTCGGAGGACGAGGAGGAGCTCGATTCGCCGCCGGTCACCGTCGCTTCGGTCGGCACGGCGGCGACCGGGGCGGAGGGTTCGCCGGCACTCGATCCGGTCGCAGCCGCGGTGCTTTCGGTGCCCGCGGATTCGCCGGCCGAGGACGAGCCCCGGTGCGCGAACGGGTCGAGCGCGCGCGCGTGCCTGAGGCGGCGGGCGGGATCGCGCAGGCCGGGCTGGGACCGGGCCACGGTCAGCGCCCCGCCGCCGGAGGTCCCGGCCGACTCCGGCACGATCGTCGGGACGCTCGCCACCGATTCTTCGCCCGGGTCCGACCTCTGCTTGAAGTAGATCGGCGCGGCGACGATCGCCACCAGCAGTAAGGCGACCAGGGGCAGCAGGTGCCGTTCCTTCAGGTCATGGAAGAGGTCGTAGAGGAAGTCCGGGACGCGCGGCTCGGGGAGCTTCAGCTCCGGCCCCTTTTTCAGCCGCTTCATTCGGCGCTCACCGTCTGCGCGGTCGATTCGGCCGGCGCCGTCGGCGTGGCGCCCGCGGTGACGCCCTGGCCGGGCGGCGTGAGGTAGGTCGTCACCGAGAAGTTCGCGGTCAGTTCGGGCGCCGCGCCGGACCCGCTCCCTTCGGCGCCGCCGGTCCCGGCGCTGAGGGAGAAGCCGTTGATCGTGATCAGGCGCCCGTCGACCTTCATCGACTTTTCCGAGCGCACCAGCGAGTCGATCGCGCCGATGAAGCGGGCGATCTGGAAGAAGTTCCCGCTCAGGTCGAGCGAGTAGGGCATGACCGCGAGGCCGGCCGAGCCGATCGACGCGCCGAGCGGCAGCAGCGAGGCTTCGACCTCGGTCGGCGGGATCGTCGCCGCGGCCGGGGTGGCCGTCGACGTGCCGGCCGTCGCTGCGGTCGTCGGCGCCGGGGCGGCGGTCGCTTCGGGGGCGGCTTCGCCTTCGCCTTCGAGCTGGATGTCGTCGAATTCGACGCCGGTCGCGTCGGCGATGGTTTCGAGTTCGATCAGCAGCGAGGGCGTTTCGTCGTTCGCCGGCACCGCCTGGCCGAGCTCGACGAGCTGGTGGTAGGCGGTCGGGAAGGAGCGCCGCGCCGCGGTCGCCCGGGCGAGCCCCGCCCGCGCCGATTCGACCGTCGAGGTCACCGTTTCGATCTGCTGGGCGAGCTTCGAGGCTTCGTCGCGCTTCGGGCTCAGGAGGAGGGTCCAGAAGGCGATCGCCGCCGCGGCCACCACCAGCATCCCGACTATCGGTCGCGTCGCCGAGCCCATCACTCGGCCGCGCCTTCGCTTTCGCCGCCGGAGGATTCACCGGTCGACGCTTCGCCGGATTCGCCCGACGATTCGCTGGTTTCCGATTCGCCACCTTCGGGGGCGGCTTCGGCCGGCGCTTCGGCGGTTGCTTCGCCGGTTTCGGCGGGCGGGACCGGGGCGGCGTCGAAGGCCGCGACCATCTGGAAGCTCGCCGATCTGGCGCCGCCGCAGGTCGTGGCCGAGGTCGCGTTTTCGCCTTCGCCGCCGCCGGAGGAGCCCTGGAGGCCGACCCGGGTGACGCCGTCGATGTCCTTGAGCGCCTCGACGAAGCCGGCGACCGCCGCCTGGCTCGTCCCGCAGCCCGCCAGTTCGAGCGCCGGCCCGGCGATCTGGCTGCGCATGCCGACCCCGGCGCCGCCGGAGAGGCCGACTTCGGGCGAGGCGGTGCCCGCCAGGCTGGTGAGCTGGATGTTGGCCGGCAGCAGCAGCGACAGTTCGTCCAGCACGCGGCGCCAGTCGAAGCGGCTGTCGGCGAGGCCGGTGACCGTTTCCAGGCGCTGCTGCCGGACGGCGGCGAACTGGGTGTAGGGGGCGAGCTCCTGCGCCTTCGCTTCGACGCTCTGCCGTTCGGCTTCGAGCTGGGCGACTTCGGTGCGCCGGTCGGAGATCTGGCTTTCGGTGACGACGAGGGCGGTGATCGCGATGACCGCGGCGGCGAGCGCGCCGACGACGATGTAGGGGAGCGGACCGGTGCGCAGTGGACGGCGCCCGCCTGGCCGCTCCTCGGCCGGGATGAGGTTGACGGGGCGCATAGCTCAGACGTCGAGGGCGAGGCCGAGGGGCAGGGTGAGGCGCGCCGCGGTGACCGCGTCGTAGCCCGCCAGGGCGGCCGGGCGGGAGACGACGGTCGGCAGCCCGACCGCGCCCTCCATCGTGGCGGCGAGGCCGGGGATGGCGCTGCCGGGGCCGCAGAGGACGATCTTGTCGACCGGCGCGGCGCCTTCCTGGGCGGCGTAGAAGTCGAGCGAGAGGCGGAGCTCGTCGACCAGGGAGGCGGCGCCGCGCTCGAGCGTCGCGCGCGTCTGGGCGACGAGGGCGCGGTCGCCCTCGATCGCCTCGACCGGGCCGCCGAGACCGACGTGGTTCAACCACATGCCGGCGTGTTCGATGGTCAGCCCGGTGGCCGAGGCGAGGCCGCCGGCGATGTCCTCGAGGCCGACCGGGGAGAGGCGGGTGAAGAGGCAGGAGCGGCCGCGGGCGACGGCCAGGTTGGTGCTGTCGCCGAGGTTGCAGTAGAGCGCCGGGGAGCGCGTCGTGGGGGAGGCATCGGCGTCGACGGCCGCGGCGGGCGCGGCCTCCTCGTCGGCGACCGCGCGGATCATGCCGAAGGCGCTGAGGTCGACGCCGACCGGTTCGAGCCCGGCCTCGCGCAGCGGCCGCAGCGTCGCCAGGATCATCTCGCGGCGGGCGGCGACGACCATCACGTCGATCTGGGCCGGGGCGTCGCCGGTCGCCGCCACGCCGCCCACCACGCGGTGCTCGATCACCGCTTCCTCGAGCGGCATCGCGATCTGCTCCTGGGCGCTGAAGCGGACCGCGGTCTCGAGCTCCTCGGGGCTCTCGATCAACGGCAGGCGCAGAGTCCGCACGACCAGGCGCTGGTTGGCGACGCCGAGGCGCACGCGGCGGCCGATGCCGGTCGCCGCGACCAGCCCGCGGAGCGCCGCGGCGACCGCGGCGGGCTCGGCCACCTCGCCGTCGCGGAACGCCTCCGGGTCGAGTGGATGGACGCCCGCGGCGCCGACCCGGGGGACGCCGTCGACGAGCCGGACCTCGACCGCGGCGACGCTTCCCGCCTCGATCTCGAGCCCGACGACGGTGCCCCCATCGCCCTGCTTGCGGCCGAAGCTCGGCAGCGAGAGCGTCGGCCCGCCGAGAGTGGGACGGGACCCGCCGGGCCGCCTGAATTCAGGCCGCTGCAGCTCGGGCCGGCGCGGACGCGGGAGGCTGATCGGCTTGGTGAGGACGTTGCTCATGGCGGGGGACGCGGCCGTCGCGACCGCGTTCATCTATCGGCCGATCGGCGCCGATCCCGCAGGCTCCTACCCGGAAATCGTGGACGTTCGTCCGG
>DASZUH010000454.1:0-7357 GCA_035547715.1 Solirubrobacterales bacterium | reverse complement strand
CCGCTCCTCTTCCTGCAGAACATCTCCGGCTTCATGGTCGGGCCCGAGTACGAGGCGGGCGGGATCGCCAAGGACGGCGCCAAGATGGTCGCCGCGGTCGCCACCGCCCGCGTCCCCAAGCTGACCGTGATCATCGGTGGCTCCTTCGGTGCGGGCAACTACGGCATGTGCGGGCGGGCGTACTCGCCGCGCTTCCTCTGGATGTGGCCGAACGCGCGGATCTCGGTGATGGGCGGCGAGCAGGCCGCGATCGTGATGAAGGAGGTCGGCCAACCCGACCTCGGCGCCGAGCTCAAAGACCAGTACGAGCGCCAGGGCAGCCCCTACTACTCGACCGCGCGCCTCTGGGACGACGGCGTGATCGACCCGCTCGACACCCGCACCGTCCTCGGCCTGGCGCTCGGCGCCTGCGCCAACGCGCCCCTGGCGGACCCGGCGGCGCCGGTCTACCGGATGTAGGGCTCAAGGAAGCCCCAGGCCCGCCGCCAGGTCCTGGGGAGCGCCCGGCCCGCTCAGGCCGGGCGCGGCGCCGAGTTGACGATGACCAGGTGGGTCCGCAGGCCGACGGCGAGCAGTTCGCGCTCGAAGCCCCGCTGCGGATCGAGGCCGGTCAGCTCGCGGATCCGCCGCAGCCGGTTGGCGACGGTGTGGCGGTGCGTCTCCAGTCGCTCGGCGGCCACGTTCATGTTGCAGTTCGCCTCCTGGTAGGCCCAGAAGGTCGCCTGCAGGCGACCGGCCTCGGTCTCGTCGTGGCGGATCAGCGCGCCGACCGTCCGCTCCGCGAAGGAGCGCGTGCGCGCCGGGTCGTTGAAGTAGGCGCTGTGCATGATCCGGATGCTGTCCCAGGTGGGCCGGTCGGTGTCGGTGAGGTCGGTTTCGGGGATGAGGGCGAGCAGGCAGCGCGCCTCGTCGAGTGCCTGGAAGGCGTCGGCGGGGTCGTCGTGGGCGCCCGAGTGGGCGCGTAGGACGGCGCCGCCGAGGCGCTCCTCGAGCAGCGTCGTGTCGACCGTGGGCCCGGGGACGAGCGCGTGGACGATCCCGTTGACCACCTCGACCACGGCCGACGGGTGGACCGCCGCGACCACCGCGGCAACCTCGCCGCCGCCGCGCGCCGGCTGCCCGTCGATCGCCGGCGCGACGAAGCCGCCGTCCAGGTCGCAGCCGAGCCTGCCCGCCCGTCCCGCGACCTCGCCCGCCCGCAGGCGCCGCCCGGCGATCAGGTCGGCGATCAGCCCCGACGCCTGGTCGCGGCGCGCCTCCTCGCGGGTGTCGAGGATGGCGATGCCGGTCAGCGCCGCCCGGGCGGCGCTCTGCAGATGTTCCTCGGCCCCCTCCCCGAGCTCGCCGCTCACCACGACCGCGCCCTGGACGTCGCCGCCGACGACGATCGGGACGACCTCGGTCACGCCTGGCGGCCAGGGCGGCAGCCCACCGGCCACCAGCTGGGCGACGAAGCGTTCGACGAGCGTCCCGTCGACCCCGGTCGACCTCGGTCGCGGCACCAGGATCTCGACCCGCGCCCCGACCAGCTCACTCGCGATCGCCGCCACCCCGGCGAAGCCCTGCCGCGCCAGCAGCGCCTGCGCCATCCGGTTGAAGGAGGCCTCCGAGAACGAGGAGGAGGACTCGGGCGGGTCGACCGACGCGTGGCGCATCGACGAATCCTAGGGACCGCCTGCGGCCCGCCCGTTCGGTGGACCGACGGTCGAACTCCCACCCCTGCGCGCGTGGCCTCCCGGTCGAGCGATTCGCCGTCGGCCTGCGCCCGACCCTCGGCCTCGTCCCCGAGCCGGGGGGTCAGATCGTCACCATGGCCACGTGCACGAGCCCCGCCATCCCTCTCTCGACGAGCGACTCGACCCGGCCTTGCGGATCGTCGAGTACGACCCGGCCTGGCCGGAGATGGCCGCCGCCGAGATCGCCCGGATCGCGGCGGCGGTGGGGGAGGCGGCGGTGCGGATCGACCACGTCGGCTCGACCGCGGTCCCCGGCCTGGCGGCGAAGCCGATCGTCGACCTGCAGCTGTCGGTCGCCGACATCGCCGATCGCTCCCTATATGTGGAGCAGCTGGAGGGCCTCGGCTACCTCTTCGCCCCCGACCCCGACTCGCCCGACTTCCACTTCTTCGGCCTGCCCGCGACCCGCCCCCGCTCCCATCACCTCCACGTCTGCGCCGCCGGCAGCGAGCACGAGCGCCGCCACCTCGCCGTCCGCGACCACCTGCGCGCCCATCCCGAGGAGGCCGCCGCCTACGCGGCGCGCAAGCGGGAGATCGTCGCCCGCGCCCCGGGCGACCGCCTCGCCTACATCGCGGGCAAGGACGCCTACGTCGCCGCGCTCGAGCGCCGGGCGCTCGCCTGGGCGCGGGACGCCCGCGACTAAAGCTCCCGCCCCCCGGCGCCGAAACGGTGCCAATGAAGCCCTTCACCTCCGCGGACCCCTCCGTGCCGACGACCGACCGTCCCACCCCGTCCCGCGCGCTCAGCCGCCGCGGCCTACTCGCCGGCGCCGCCGCCGCGGGCGCCGCCGCCTCGCTCGCCCGCGTCCCCTTCGCCGGCGCGGCCGAGCCCGGCGACGCGACCAAGACGCGCAAGCTGCCCTCCAGCACCTTCTTCCAGGAAGAGGCGCTCAACTTCGAGATGCTCTTCGTCGTCGGCGCCGCCGGCTACGGCGCCGCCGAGCCCGGTGAGGTGCTCGCCGCCTTCGACCGCATCAAGGGCAAGAAGGAACGGCTCTCGGCCGTCTACGACGAGTTCCTGCGGCTCGGCCGCCAGGCCCGCCGGCGCGGCGACGAGGACCGCAAGTCCGGCCGCTTCTCCAGCGCCCGCTCCAACTACCTGCGCTCGGCGATGTACCTGGACCAGTCGCTCTTCTACGTGCTGGCGACGAACGAGCCGACCCGGGGGCACGAGGGCCGCGCCTACAGCGAGATGGAGGCCTCCTGGGCGCGCGCGATGGCGCTGCTCGAGCCGGCGGGCCAGGCGGTGAGGATCCCCTTCGAGGGCTACCACCTGCCCGGCTGGCTGCTCACGCCCGGCGGCAAGGGCAGGCGGCCGACGGTGATCATCAACAACGGCTCCGACGCCCAGAACGTCGACGTCTACGTCGAGGGCGGCGCGGCGGCGCTCGAACGCGGCTGGAACGCGCTGATCTTCGAAGGCCCCGGTCAGGGCTCGAACCTCTTCCTCCACAACCGTCCCTTCGTCCCCGACTGGGAGCGGGTGATCACCCCGGTGGTCGACTTCCTCCGCGCCCGGCCCGAGGTCGACAAGCGGCGGATCTGCCTCACCGGCTCGAGCTTCGGCGGCTACCTGACCCCGCGCGCGGCCGCCTTCGAGCACCGCCTCGCCGGCCTGGTCGCCGACCCCGGCGTCGTCGACGCCTTCTACAGCTGGCGCACCGCCCTTCCCAAGGAAGTCCTCGAAGTCTTCGAAGCGGGCGACCGCAACGTCTTCAACCGGATCTGGAAGAGCATCCCCGGCCGCCTGGGCAAGAACGAAAAGTTCAGCTTCCTCAAGCGGGCCGAGATCTACGGCAACGGCGGCGGCTTCGAAAAGATGACGCTGGCGAGCAAGTTCCACCTCACCCCCGAGGTGGCGGCGAAGATCGAGGCGCCGACCGCGATCTGCTCCCCCGAGCTCGAGCAGTTCTTCCCCGGCCAGAGCGAGCAGTTGCTGAAGCTGGTGAGGACGCCGAAGAAGCTGCTCAGGTTCACGGTCGAGGAGGGTGCCGAGTGGCACTGCGAGCCGATGGCCCCGCAGCTCCGCAACGAACGCGTCTTCGACTGGCTCGAAGCCAACATGCGGCCCGTCGGCTGACCTGAACCCGATTCGGCCGGCGCCGCCGGTCCCGAGCGGCTATGTTCGGCGCGGGGGGATCTGCCGATGCGAACCATTGCCACCGTCCTCGGGTCGCTGGTCGTCGCCATGGCCTTGGCGGCGAGCGCCTTCGCGGCCGAAGTCAGCCGCGAGGAATACAAGGCCGCGGCCGAACCGATCTGCAAGGCGAGCACGAAGGCGAACGAACGGATCCTCGCCAACGTGCGCAAGGAAGTGAAGAAGGGCGTGCTGGGGCCGGCGGCGGCGAAGTTCGCCAAGGCCTCGAAGGTGCAGGCCGGGGCGCTGAAGGAACTGGAGGCATTGCCGCAGCCGAGCGCCGACGAAGCGCGGCTCGGCCGGTGGCTCTCCTACCTGAAGATCGAGGCCGAGCTCTTCGCCACCGCGGGCCGCAAGCTGAAGGCGGGCGACAAGGCGGGCGCCGAGCACATCACCTCCAAGCTCGCGCAGAACGCCAACAAAGCCAACCTGCAGGTGCTGCCGTTCGGTTTCCGTTACTGCCGCCAGGAACCGTCGAAGTACACCTGAGCCGGCGCCCCGGATCCGGCAAGATCGCCGGATGGCCACCCTGCGAACCGCGCGCCCCGAGGATCGCGAGGAGATCCGGCGGATCGACACGGCGACCTGGTCGCCGCGGGTGACCCCGGGGCCGCGGCCCGCCGCCGAGAGCGACCCGCTCGCCCGCTTCGGCGCCGCGAACGTGATCGTCGCCGAGGCGGACGAGGGGTTGGCCGGATACCTGATCCTCGGCGACTGGACCGACCTCGACTCGGCCCGCCACGTCGGCGAAGTGAAAGGGCTGGCGGTCGATCCGGCGCGGCAGGGAGAGGGGATCGGTGGCGAGCTGCTCGACGCCGGCATCGAGCGGGCGCGGGCGGCGGGCCGGCGGCGGCTGCGCCTGCGCGTGCTCGGTGGCAACGCCGGGGCGCGGCGGTTGTACGAGAGCCGCGGCTTCGAGGTCGAGGCGGTCCTGCCGGAGTCGTTCCTGCTCGAGGGCGGCTACGTCGACGACGTCTTCATGGCGCTCGACCTGACGCGCTGAGCGCCCGCCGGATGCGCTGAGTGGCCCCCGTGCGCGGCGGCGCCGTCACCCGCCCCGCCGGCCGTCCTGTCGCGCGACGACGAAGAGCTCGAACCAGTCGGGAACCGCCCGCTGCAGCCCTTGGTAGACCAGCGACGGATCGGCCGGGATGACGATCCAGTGGTCCTCCATCCGCGGCGGCTCGAGGATGTCGACGGCCCGGTAGAGGGAGCGCAGCGCCGCGACCATACGCTCGCGACCGAGTTTGGTGGCGACGAGGTCGGGTTCGGGGGCGAGGCGAGTCTCCTCCATCCGATCCAGCTTGCCTGGCCGTCATCCCAAATATTGGGCACTGGACGAAGGATCGATGTGGGCGTGCGTGACGCCGCCCGGCGAGCCATAATCGCCGGTCCCCCGGTGTCGAAGTCGAGGCCCACCGCAGCCGTGCTCGCGCTCGTCGCGCTCCTCGGCCTGCTCCTCGTCGGGTGCGGCGGCGGCGGTTCCGCGTCGGGCGGCGGGACCACCTCGGCGGGTCCCGCGACCGGGTCCGCGACGAGCGCCGAAGAAGCTCCCCAGACCAGCCCGGCGATCCCGCTCGAACCCGGCTACACCGACTGGCCGTTCTTCGGTCGCGTCCCCCAGCGCACCCACTACCTGCCCGCCGATCAGGGCGTCATCGACCGCCCGCTCGACCCGCCGCTGAAGCAGGCGTGGACGATCAACACCCACGGGCTGATCGAGTTCCCGCCCGCGATCGGGGGCGGCGTCGCCTACGCGATCAACAAGTACGGCAACGCCAAGGCGGTGCGGCTCGGCGACCGCAAGGTGATCGGCGAACTGAACCTCGACCCGCGCGACAAGGGCCACCAGGCGATCGTCACCGGGCCCGCCTACTACCGCGGGCTCATCTACGGGGCCTTCCTCGACGGCACCCTCGCCGCGGGTAGCGGGAAGACCGGGCGGGTGATCTGGAAGCGCCACCTGCACGCCCACCTCGAATCCTCGCCGCTGCCGGTCGACGGCAACCTCTACCTCGGCACCGACACCGCCGAGGTGCTCGCGATCGACGCCGGCGACGGCCACACGGTCTGGAAGTTCAAGGCGCCGGGGGCGATCAAAGCCAGCCCCTCCTACGACGCCGGCGACGTCTTCGTCGCCGACTACGAGAGCTCGATGTACGCGCTGAACGCGAACACCGGCAAGTCGGTCTGGCGGACCAACACGAGCAAGGTCGCGCCCTACGGCTCGGGCGGCTTCTTCTCCTCGCCCGCGATCGCCTTCGGCGACGTCTACGCGGCCCGCGACGACGGCATCGTCTACGCCTTCGACGAGGCGACCGGGAAGGTCCGCTGGAGCTTCCAGACCGGCGCCGCCGTCTACGGCTCGCCCGCCGTCGCCGAGGTCCCGGGGACCCCGCCGACCGTCTACATCGGCGCCGAAAACGGTCGCTTCTACGCCCTGGACGCCCGCACCGGCAAGGTCGAGTGGACCTACGAAGTCGGCGGCCCGGTGCCGGGCACGGCGACCGTGATCGGCCACACCGTCTACGTCTCCAGCTTCAAGACGAAGAAGACGATCGGCATCGACGTCCGCACCCACAAGAAGGACTTCGAGATCGACCAGGCCGGCTACACCCCGGTGATCTCCGACGGCCGCCGCCTGATCCTGGTCGGCTACTACACCGTGATCGGCCTCGAACCGACGAGGCCTTAGGGGGTCGGAAGCTGTCGCCCGGGGACGGTCGGCCCGGGGCGGGCGGCCGGCCCGGAGGGCGGTGGCCGTCCGAGGTGCGCCCGGCCATCTCGTTGGCGACCGGGCAGGTTGAGGCCGCCACCGAGATGGCCGGGTCCGTGGGGAGTGGGGAGGGTTCGGGACGAGCGCCGGGCGACGTGCGCGTGTCGCCGGGAAGGAGCGCATGATCGGCCACGAAGGCGCAGGTCCCGTCACGAAGACGCATGGAACGCCACGGTCCCGCCCGTCTTCCCCAGGCGTCGCCGTCGTGCGTTCGTCGCTTATAGCCGTATGCGGCACACGCGACGAACGCACCCTGCCCGACCGGGGCGAAGGTGACGGAACCCATGCGGACCCGTGACGAACCCGGCAGAAGGGTGACGGGAGCATGGAGTTCCTCCCGTCCGCGTGACCCTCCCGGGAACCACGCCCGTCGCCGGCCGGCAGGCTGGAGGACTTCGGGCCCTCATCGCCTGCCCGGGAGGGCGGGCGGCGCAGGGTCCGTGACGAAGACCCACGGAACGTCACGGTTCCGTCTCGCTTCCACATCAGCCCGAGGGCGACTGGTCACCTGTCCCCCCTCTGGGGTGGACAGGTGACCAGTCGTGCACTTGAGCCGCCTATGGGCGGCTCAAGTGCACGAACGCCCTCCGCCCGATGTGAACCCGTGACGTTCCTCGCGAAACCGTGACGGAAGCCCGCACTCCCTCCCGTCCCTGTGCCGCCTTCCCCACGAACCCCTCACGTCCCGGGCGTCTCGTGGCGGCCA
>DASZUH010000453.1:0-10930 GCA_035547715.1 Solirubrobacterales bacterium | reverse complement strand
CGCCCGGGACGCGAGGGTTCCGCCGGGAAGCTGGCACAGGGACGGGAGGAACTCCGGACTTCCGTGACCCTTCTGCCAGGAACGTCACGGGTCCACATCAGGCGGAGGGACGTTCGTGCACTTATGCCCCCTATAGGCGGTACAAGTGCACGAACGTCGTGGGCGTGATGTCGAGGTGGGACGGGACGGTGACCTTCCATGGGTCTTCGTCACGGACCACGCCTTCGTGGCCGATCATGCGCTCCTTCCCGGCGACACGCGCACGTCCCCCGACACACGTCACGAACCCTCCCCACTCCCCATGGACCCGGCCGTCCCGGCCACGGCCACAACCTGCCAGGGCCGTGGACGGGACGGCCGGACGCAACTCGGACGGCCGCCAGTCCTCCGCCACCCGCCCCGGCGCCAACCCGGGCACCGGCTTGCGCGCTCCCGTCCCTCGCCGCCCCCGCCCTCGTCCTCCCGTCCGGGCAGGTTTAGAAACAAAGGCTTCTGAGCAATACTCGTCTCAGGGAGATCACGGGAGGCAGGGACAACCGTGCATTGGGAAGGAGAAGTTCATGGACGTATCCACCAGGACCTGGCCGGCGCGGAGGCGCGCCTTCGCCCTGGTCGCGGTCGTCATCGCGGTCTTCGGCGTCATCGGCGCCGCCGCCGCGAACGCGGCCACCTACACCGCGCTCGGCGATTCCTACGCCGCCGGGCCGTTGATCCCGAACCAGTCGCTGAACCCACTCGGCTGTCTGCGCTCGGACCACAATTACGCCCACCTGGCCGCCTCGGCGAAAGGGCTGACGCTCACCGACGTCAGCTGCAGCGGCGCGACCACGGCCGACATGACCGAATCGCAGGGCGTCACGCCGGGGCCGAACCCGCCGCAGTTCAACGGGCTCGGCACCGGGACGAGCATCGTCTCGCTGACGATCGGCGGCAACGACATCGGGTTCACCGAAATCCTCGAGAACTGCATCACCCTCAACCCGTTCTCGAGCCCGTGCAAGGAACAGTACGACTCCGGCGGCCACGACCAGCTGGCCGAACGGATCGAAAACGCGGCGCCGAAGGTGGCGGCGGTGCTCCAGGGCATCCACACCCGCTCGCCGAACGCGCGCGTCTTCGTGGTCAACTATCCGGACATCCTGCCGACCGGCAGCGGCTGCTGGCCGACCGTGCCGCTGGCCTGGGCCGACGTGCCCTACCTGCACGCGACCGAGGAACGGCTCAACTCGATGCTGGCGACGGAGGCCGCGGCCAACGGCGCGACCATCGTCAACTGGTACTCCGCGAGCATCGGGCACGACTCCTGCAAGTCGAGCTCGGTCCGCTGGGTCGAACCGCTGATCCCGGGCGAACTCTCGGCCCCGGTCCATCCCAACAAAGCGGGGATGGCGGGCGCCGCGACCGCGCTCGAGGCCGCGATCGGCTGAGCGCGCCGAGGCGCACGGCGGGCTACTCCCCGCCGTGCGCCTCCTTCGCCAGCCAGTCCCACTCTTCCCAGTTCGCGATCCGGCGTTCGTAGTCGGGCCGGACCATTTCGAACGCGTTGGCGCCGAAGAAGCAGCGCAGCGGCGGCTTCTCCGCGTCGACCAGCTTCAGGATCGCTGCGCCGCTCGCCTCCGGGTCGCCCGGTTTGCCGGCGCCGCGGCGTCTGGCGTTGGTCTCGCGGACGCCGTCGTAGGCCGGCATCTGCTCGGCGTGCACCGCCGAGGGCCCGCCCCAGTCGGTCGAATATCCTTGCGGCTCGATCAGGGTCACGTTGATGCCCAGGTCGGCGGTCTCCAGCGAGAGCGACTGGCTGAATGCCTCGAGCGCCCACTTCGAGGCGTGGTAGAGGCCGATGCCCGGGAAGGCGGTGACGCCGCCGATCGAGGACACCTGGATGATGTGGCCGGAGCCCTGCCCGCGCAGGATCGGCAGCGCCGCCTTGGTCACCCAGAGGGCGCCGAAGACGTTGGTCTCGATCTGGTCGCGCGCCTGCTCGGCGCTGACCTCCTCGATCGTCCCGAACAGCCCGTAGCCGGCGTTGTTGACGACGACGTCGAGCCGACCGAACCTCTCGTGCGCCTGCTCGACCGCCGCGTGGTCGGCCTCCATGTCCTGGACGTCGAGCGTCAGCGCCAGCACGCCGCCGCCGTACTTCTCGGCCAGCGGCGCGAGGGTCGAGACGTCGCGCGCGGTCGCCGCCACCTTGTCGCCGCGCTCGAGCGCCGCTTCTGCCCAGATGCGGCCGAAGCCCTTCGAGCACCCGGTGATGAACCAAACCTTCGAATCTGCCATCCGTCCTCCTGGGGGGAGATTGACTGGGGGAGGCTCGATCCTTGCAGGCAGGCTCAGCCGACCGGCGCCGGCACCGCGCCCGCCATCTGCGCGTAGCCCGCCGCGCTCGGGTGGATCCCGGTGTCGCCGCTGATCACCCACGGTTCGCCGCCGCCCTTCGGGCCGCCGCAGAAGGAGAGGTAGTGGGCGGCCTCGAGCTCGTCCTGGGTCGGCGTCGACTGCACGCTCGGCCCGTCGACCCCGTATTCGAAGTAGGAGCAGGTGTAGCCCGAGGGATAGACCGGTTCGAGGCTGACGCCGACGTCGAAGTGGGGCGGCGAGACGACCTGGAGGCGTTGCGAGCCCGCCGCCGCGTCCACTTCCCCGGCGACTTCGGCGATCGTCGCGTTCATCAGCTTCCCCATCTCGGCGATCTGGGTGACGCTGTAGAGGAGCGCCGAGGAGGGGATCGAGAGGTGGTACTGCATCAGGTAGATCGTCGCCTGCGTCTTCTGCACCAACTCGGTGTAGAGGCGCTTCAGTTCGGCGCGCAGATGGACGCTTTCGAAGGCTTCTTCGACACATTCCGCGTAGCCGCCGAAGAGGTCGGATTCGAGCGCGCACTCCATCGGTTCGAGCCCGAAGAGGGTGTCGGCGAGGATCGGGTTGGCGCCGATCGTCATCAGGATGTAGTCGGGGTCTTCGGCCTCGATCTTCCGCGTGGTCGCGTAAAGGCTCCCGCCGGGCGCCCAGTTGACCGGTTCCGACCCGCTCACCGCGTAGTTCTTGTAGTTGGTGACGCCGTACTCGTTGGCCCACTGCGCCGCCCACGAGACGTTGTTCGAGAGCCCGTAGTCGGCGGCGTAGGGCACTTCCTTCAGCCCGTTCTTGGTCGCGGTCGAGTTGGAGGAGCAGGCGTCGTCGAGAACCTGCCCGACCGGTTTGCATTCGTACAGCGAGAGGAACGGCATCAGCGAGCCGTCGCTGTAGTAGCCGAAGCCGGCGGTGACCGAGTCGCCCATCGCGCGGACCACCGGCTGGGCGGGGGCGGCGATGGCCGGTTCCTCTTCGTCCGCCTTCCTCGTCACCTTGAGCACCGCGGTCGCGCCGTTCAGCCGGATCCTCCGGGTGCCGAGCGTGGTGCCGGTCTTGACGTGCAGCGAGCCGCCGGAAAGCGTGGCGGCCGGCCCCGGGCCGGCCATGATCTTCCAACGCATCGGCGCGGTGCAGGCCGGCAGCGGGATCGCCGTCTCGCTCTGGGGCGCGACGACCGTCACCGGCATGTCGCCACAGAGGGGCTTCGGCGAGGAACCGCTCGCGCGGGCGGCGCCGGGGCGGGGCGGGCGCAGCGTCCGGATCGCGGTCGCCTCGGAGCTCAGCTCGGGGACGCCGTCGCCATCGACGTCGATGCGGCCGTCGACGTGGACGCGGGCCTTCACCGCGCGCCCTTCGCGCATCGCCCTCCTGAGCGCTTCGCCGACCGGCCGCGGCGGGTCGACCTCGTGGACGAAGACGAACCGACGCCGTCGGTCCGGCCGCCGGAGGGCGCCGGCGCTCACCCGCGCCGCGACCCGTGCGCCCCACGTGCCGTGCCCGGGGATCGTGAGCCGCACCGACCCCTTCATCTCCCGACCGGCGGCCTCGATCGGATAGCGGACCGCGACCAGCAGGGCGGCCTGCCCGGAAGGAGTGCGAGCGAAGGCGACCCGACCGACGCGGACCTTGGCCGGCGGGTGGATCGTCTTGTGCGGCTTGGATGCGGCGCCCGCCGGCCCGGCGGCGAGCAGGAGGACGGCGAGCGCGCCGAGCAGGCCCCGGAGGGCGATCCCTCCTCGCGAGGACCTCACCCGGCGACCGCCGGCCAGTAGCGCGCGACGCGATCGGCGGCTTCGTCGGCGACCGCGGTCTCCGGCGCCGTGACCGGCGCGCCCTCGCCGCCGAGGGCGCGCATCGTCGCCGCGACCGAGTCGGCGAGCTCCGGCGGCGAGTAGCCGCCCTCGAGCACGGCGCCGACCGGGGCGCCGAGCCGCGCCCCCAGCTCGCGCACCTCGACCGCCATCTGGCCGAAGTCCTCGGTCTCCAGCGCCAGGCTGGCGAGCGGGTCGCCGCGGTGGGCGTCGAAGCCGGCCGAGATCAGGATCAGGTCCGGCGCGAATTCGCCCGCCACCGGCGCGACGACCCGGTCGATCAGGGAGAGGTAGACGTCGCGGCCCGACCACTCCGGCACCGGCAGGTTCACCGTGAACCCCTCGCCACGCCCCGTCCCCACGTCCCGCGGCAGCCCCGTTCCCGGCCAGATCCCTTCCTCCTGGATCGTGATCAGCAGCACGTCGTCGCGGTCGCGGAAGATCGCTTCGGTGCCGTTGCCGTGGTGGACGTCCCAGTCGAGGATCAGCACCCGCGCGGCGCCGAACTCGGCGACCGCGTGCGCCGCGGCGACCGCGATCGAGTCGAAGAGGCAGAAGCCCATCGCCCGCTCCGGTTCGGCGTGGTGGCCGGGCGGCCGGGCGGCGCTGAAGCCGGTCCGCGCCTCGCCCGCCAAGAGCGCCCGCGCCAGCGCCATCGCACCGCCGGCCGCGTGCGCCGCGGCGCGGTAGGAGTTCGGCCCGTCCCAGGTCTCGCCGTCGACGGCGCCGCCGCCCGCCTCGCTCATCTCGCGGATCGCGGCGACGTGGCGCGCCGTGTGGACGAGCCTCAGCTCGGCGCTGCTCGCCGCGGGCGCCGGGCGCCGCTCCCAGCCGAGCCAGTCCTCCGCCGCCAGCCTGCGTTCGATCGCCCGCAGCCGCTCCGGCTGCTCGGGGTGTCCCGGCATCGCTTCCAGGGGGTCGTGTTCGAGGCTCGAGGGGTCGCTGAAGTAGAGCAAGGCGCCCAGCTTGCGCGAAGCGCCCGCCGTCGTCAAGCGCCGCCCGCGAGGCGCGCGGCGCGGCGGGTCAGGTAGCGCTGCTCGGGCAGGCTCGCGGTCAGCTCCGCGGCGCGCGTGTACTCGACGTGCGCGCCCGGGACGTCGCCGGCCAGCTCGAACAGGTGGGCGCGCACCGCGTGCACCCGGTGGTGGCCTTCGAGCTGCGGCTCGAGCTCCACCAGCAGCGCGAGCCCCGCCTGCGGCCCTTCGGCCATCGCCATCGCGACGGCGCGGTTGAGCGCCACCATCGGCCCCGGCGCCACCCGTTCGAGCAGCCCGTAGAGGGCGAGGATCTCCCCCCAGTCGGTGTCCTCGGGGCGCCGCGCCCGGTCGTGGGCGGCGGCGATCGCGGCCTGCAGCTGGTAGGGGCCGACGGCGCCCATCGCGACCGCCTCGTTCAGCATCCGATGCCCCGCGGCGATCGCCGCGGCGTCCCAGCGCGAGCGGTCCTGCTCGTCGAGCGGCACCAGTTCGCCGTCCGCGTCGGTGCGGGCGGGGCGCCGCGCGTCGGTCAGCAGCATCAGTGCCAGCAGGCCGCCGACCTCGGGCTCCTCGGGCAGTGCCAGCCGCGCGATCCGGGTCAGCCGGATCGCCTCCGCCGAGAGCTCGGCGCGGGCCAACTCGGGCCCCTCGCTCGCCGCGTAGCCCTCGTTGAAGATCAGGTAGAGGACGCGCAGTACGGCGCCGAGCCGCTCCTTGCGTTCGGCCGGCGCGGGCAGGCCGAACGGCTCCGCCGCCGCCGCGACGGTCTTCTTGGCGCGGGCGATCCGCCGTCCCATCGTCGTCTCCGGGACGAGGAAGGCGGCGGCGATCTCGGCCGTCGTCAGGCCGCCGACCGCGCGCAGCGTCAGGGCGACCGCCGAGGCCGGGGTCAGCTCCGGCCGACAGCACATGAAGATCAGCGCCAGGGTGTCGTCGGCCTCGGCCGCCGGCCCCGCCTCGGGTTCGGCGGCGATCCGCTCCTCGCGCGCCCGCCGTGCGGAATCGGCGCGGATCTTGTCGGTCATCCGTCGCGATGCGACCGCGATCAGCCACCCGGTCGGGTTCTCCGGCGTCCCCTGGGTGGGCCACCGCCGGGCCGCCTCGATCAGCGCCTCCTGGACCGCGTCCTCGGCGTCGGCGAAGTCGCCGAAGCGGCGCACCACGGCGGCGAGGGCCCGCGGCGCCGCCCCGCGCAGCAGGTCCTCGAGCCCGCCGCCACGCGCCGCCGGCCCCGTCACCGGCGCTCCTACTCGGAGGGCTCGATCGGGGCCATCACCTGCCGCACCTCGATCTGCTGGCGCAGCGGCACCCCGTTCGGCCCCGGCCCTTCGGAGGCCTGCGCGGCGATCTCCAGCGCCCGCTCCTCGGACTCGACGTCGACCGTCCGCCAGCCGGCGAGCAGCTCCTTCGACTCGGCGAAGGGGCCGTCGGTGATGATCGGCGCGTCGTCGGAGGCGAGCACGAACTTCGCCATCTCCGGCCCGGTCAGCCCCTGCGCCTCGACGAACTCGCCGCGCTCGCGCAGCTCCGCGTTCAGGTCCTTCTGGAACTTGATGTGGGCCTCGACGTCCTCCGGCGCCCATTGCGACATCGGCGGCACGTCGCCCTCGACCCGGCCGTAGTGCTGCAGCAACATGAACTTCATCGCGTGTCCCTCCTCGTCGGTTCGGCGCCGGCGGCGCCTTCACGAGTGTGTCGGAGCCGGCCGCCCGGACGCGACATCGCCGGCGCGCCACCCGCGGCGCGCTCCGCCTCCCACGCGCGCTCCATCTCCTCGGCCAGCGCGACGTGTTGGTAGGGCCCGGGCTCGCGCAGCTTCGCGATCACCTGGCGTCGGCTGACGTCGTCCTTGTCCTGGCTCAGCTTGCGCTTGCAGACGAAGCGCGTCACCGGGATCCGCAGCCCGACCGTCCCCTTGGCGATCTGCCGTCCCCACTCCTGGTCCAGATATAGGGGCTCCTCGACCGCGCGCTCGAAGCGCTCGACCAGCCGCGTCAGCGTCGCCAGGTTCTCCTCCGGGCCGAGCACCTCGGGCACGCCGTGGCAGTGGGCGACGCTGAAGTTCCAGGTCGGCGCGCGGGTCGCGCCCGGCCCGTACCAGCTCGGCGAGACGTAGCCGTGGAGGCCCTGGACGATCACCAGCACCTCGGCCTCGCCGAAGCCGTGGACCTCCTCGTCGGGGCGGCCGACGTGGGTCAGCAGCGCCAGCTCCTCTGCGTCCTCGTCGAGCAGCACCGGATAGTGCGAGGCGACCAGCCCGCCGTCGTTCGAGCTGACGATCGTCGCCCAGGGGTTCGCGCGGACCAGGTCACGGACCGCGTCGGGGTCGGTGGTGGCGTGGACGGGGTTGTGTCGCATCGCCACCGATTGTCGCCGATGGATCGACGACGAAAGTCCGGGGCCGGTCCCCAGGCGAGACCGGCCCCGGACCGCGACTAGACGCCCTTCGAAACGGCAGACGCCGGAGCGGCCTGCGTGGTGGTTGCCAGCTGCACTGTGCTTACCCCCTCCCTGGACAATTCGCGGATGAGGGGCCTGATTCGGGGCCCCTGTTTGTCGTCCGGTGGGACCCAGTCCACCGCTGAAACCGATTCCAGCAGTGCATGCCGTTCCTGCAAAATCCGCTGGATTTGCTCAGGAACTGCTCTACGATCGAACGCGATAACCCGCTGTGACCAAGGAGACCACCTGATGCCCCCCGCCAAGACCGCCTCCACGATGGAGATGACCCTCGCCGCGATCGTCGCCCATCCGACGCGTGCCCGCAGCTTTCTGATCCTCGCCGAACGCACGGCCAGCCCGGCGGAAATCGCCAAGGAGATCGGCAAGGACGTGGGCCACGTCGGCTACCACGTGCGCAAACTGCAGCAGCTGGACCTGATCGAGCTCGTCGACGAGAAACCGGTTCGCGGCGCGGTCGAGCACTTCTACCGCGCGATCGAGCGGCCCTACGTCAGCGAGGAGGAATTCGCCGGGCAGAGCATCGAGGAACGCGAGGTCTTCACCCGCGCGATCCTGCAGCTGCACGTCGCCGACGTCGCCCGGGCGATGGACGAGCACACCTTCGACGCCCGCTCCAACCGGGCGATCCTGCGGACGCCGATGCTGGTCGACGAGGAGGGCTTCGCCGAACTCTCCGAGCTCCACCTCGAGATGTACGACCGCACGCTCGAGATCCAGGCGAGGAGCGCCGAACGGATGGCCGGCAAGGACGTCGAGAGCATCCCGACGGTCTCGACCTCGATGTTCTTCGAGACGCCGCAGCGCAACGCGATCGAACGGGCCGCCGCCGAACTCGCCGCCGAGTAGCGGCGGCGCCCGGCGGGCGGCACCGGACATTCATCCGTCTATAAAACCGCCCGCCGGCGCCGCAAGCCGCCTACCATCTGTGGTCGGATGCTGATCGAGGACCGTTCGTCGACGCCGGACCACCAGCCGCAGGCGCCGCGGCGCTGGCCCGGGCGCCTGCTGGTCGGCGGCCTCGTCACGCTCGTGCTCGCCGCGGTCGGGGCCTTCGCCGTCTCCGCCTTCGCGCTCTCGGGCAGCAGCATCGAACCCGACGGCAGCTCGCTCGGCAAGGTCACCACCGACACCTTCGGCGGTGAAGTCGAAAGCGTCACCGCCACCGCGGTGAAGAGCGGCAAGGACGTACCGGTGAAACTGGAAGGCGACCGGATCGTGCCGACGGTGAAGTTGCACGCAGGCGAGCAGATCAAGGTCGAAGCGACGGTGAAGCGGCCGAGCGGGATCGGCTGGCTCGCCGGGTCGACCAAGACGCTGTCGCAGATGGTGACGATGCCGGCGGCGAAGCTGGAAGAAAAGTGGCTGATCGTGAAGAGCGGCAAGAACCCGCGCCTGCGCTTCGACCGGCCCGTCGCCGAGATCGCCTACGGGCCGGCCGGCGAAATGACGCACCGCCGCTTCGACGAGCCGCGCAAGAGCGTCACGCTCGGCAAGCAGCCGTCGGCCGGCCAGATGGAAGTCCGCTGGGGGATGAAGAACGAGGAACTCGGCAAGCCGAAGACCGTCACCTGGTTCCCGGCGACCGGTACGCCGATCGTCGCCGCCGCCCCGACCGCGGGCACCACGATCTCCGCCTCGACCCCGCTCGAACTCACCTTCTCGAAGCCGGTGAAGAAGATCTTCGGCTCCGAAGACCCGAAGCTCTCACCGGAAGTGGCGGGCAGGTGGTCGATGAAGAACCGCCACACGATCGTCTTCACCCCGTCCGGGTTCGGCGCCCCGCTGGCCGCCGAAATGAAGGTCGTCCTGCCGGAAAAGCTCGGCATCGTCCAGTCCGACGGCTCGACCAAGGAATCGACGACGATCGGCTGGGAAGTCCCGGCGGGTTCCGAACTGCGGCTGCAGCAGATGCTCGCCCAGCTCGGCTACCTCCCGTATAAGTGGACCGGCGAAGAAGTCGCCAAGACGCCGGAAGCGCAGGTCGCCGCGGCGACGACCGAAGTGCCGAAGGGCCATTTCGCGCCGCGCTGGGGGAACATGCCGTCGGGCCTGAAGGAACTGTGGACGCCGGGGCAGGAAAACGTCCTGGTCAAAGGCGCGCTGATGTCGTTCGAGGAACGGCACGGCCTCGAAACCGACGGCCTGGCCGGGCCGGTCGTCTGGGAAGCGCTGATGAAGGCGACGATCAAGGGCGAAGTGAAACCGGAAGAGGGCGCCGCCAACGGCTACACCTACGTCTGGGTCGACGAGTCGCTGCCGGAGACGGTGAACGTCTGGCACAACGGCAAGATGATCCTCAGCGAAGCGCCCGCCAACACCGGCATCCCCGGCGCCGAAACCGAAACCGGCACCTTCCCGGTCTACCTGCGCTACGAAGAAACGACGATGAGCGGCGAAAACCCGGACGGCTCGCACTACAGCGACCCGGGGATCATGTGGGTGTCCTACTTCAACGGCGGCGACGCCCTGCACCAGTTCGACCGCGCCTCCTACGGCAGCCCCCAGAGCCTCGGCTGCGTCGAGATGCCAGGCGAAGAGGCCGAAGCGATCTGGCCCTACACGCCGATCGGCACCCCGGTCACGATCAACCCGGCGTAGGCGGCCCCGCCGCGCCGTCGCCTCAGGGGTTCCCGCCGCGGGTACCCCCTCACATCGGGGGTTCCCCAAGGCGCCGTCTCGGTAATAAGAGAAACAACGCTTCCCCGAAGAAAGGACCAACTTCATGAGCACTTTGATCGCCGCCGCCTCTGGCACCTTCAAGCTGGGAGGTGACCTCGAGGTGAATCGCCTCGGTTACGGCACGATGCAGCTGACCGGCGAGGGCGTCTGGGGTGAGCCCGACGACCACGACGAAGCGATCGCCGTCCTCAAGGCCGCCGTCGAGGCGGGCGTCAACTTCATCGACACCGCGGACTCCTACGGGCCCGAGGTCGCCGAAAACCTCATCTACGAGGCCCTGCATCCCTACCCCGACGACCTGGTGATCGCGACCAAGGCGGGCCTGAGCCGTTCGGGCCCTGGCGACTGGCGCCCGCTCGGCCGCCCGGAGTACCTCCGCCAGCAGTGCGAGATGAGCCTCCGCCGCCTCGGTCTCGACACCATCGACCTCTTCCAGCTCCACCGCATCGACCCCAAGGTCCCCCTCGCCGAACAGGTCGGCGAACTCGCCAACCTCCAGCAGGAGGGCAAGATCCGCCACATCGGCCTCTCCGAGGTCGACGTCCCCCAGCTCGAAGAGGCCCAAAAAACGGCCAAGATCGTCTCCGTCCAGAACCTCTTCAACCTCACCAACCGCACCGCCGAACCCCTCCTCGACCACGCCGAGAA
>DASZUH010000452.1:0-12394 GCA_035547715.1 Solirubrobacterales bacterium | reverse complement strand
TGGCAGAAGGGTCACGGAAGTCCGGAGTTCCTCCCGTCCCTGTGCCCCCTTCCCCACGGAACCCTCACGTCCCGGGCGTCTCGTGGCAAGCGGGCAACCTGCCAGGGCCGCCACGAGACGCCCGGGACGCAACTCGGACGGCCGCCGCGCCGGCTACAACCGCAAGCGCGACGCCCGTCCGTGGAATCAACCGCCTAGTAGCCGATTTTCGAGGCGGCGTACTGGGCGGCGCCGACGATGTTGTGGAGCGGGTTGCCGCCGTCGGGGAGCGGGGCGTAGAACTTGCCGGCCGCTTCCAGCGCCGTCTGGCCCGCTTCGGCGGTCAGGTATTCGGCGAGGTAGCTGTGCGCCGTCGTCTCCTGGCCGGTGGTGAAGCCGGCTTTCGAGTAGCTGGTGAGAGCGATGTCGTAGGTCAGCGCACACAGTGAGTAGGACCCGGGGCTGATCGCGGCGGCGTTGGTGTTGCCGCCGAAGATCTGCGACCAGTCGGCGTTGGCCGGTTCTTTCGAGGTGACCTGCGCCAGGGTCGGCACCGGGTACTGGGCTTCGCTGCAGTTGGCGGACGAGCCGCTCGCCGGGCCGGCGAATTTGGCGATCGAGAGCTTGTTCGAGAGCCCGTTGTCCTGCAGGGTGACCCAGTTGGTGTCGCCGTTCGGATTTTCACCCGCGTTGTTCTTGTTCGCTTCGATGTCCGGCAGGGCGGCGTAGCCGATCGAGCCTTCGGTGACGTTGACCTTCTTGACCACGCCGGCGCCGCCCGTCCCGGTGACGACCGGGCTGAGCTGGCCGGCGGAGCAGCCGCCCTGGCCGCCTTCGGGCCAGGAGGTGTTCGGCCGGCCGGTCGTACCGCTGTCCTCGAGCTGCTTCCAGTTCTTGCCCGGAGCTTCCGTGCAGGCGAGGGCGGCTTCGCTGATCCTGAACAGGTAGTTCTTCATCTGGTAGGTCGTGCCCGACGCGTCGGCGCGGACGACCCTGGTGATCGGGGCGTTGATGCAGCCGGCACCGCTCGCGGTCTGGATCTTCGCCCAGACCTTGATGTTCCCGCGCATGATGCTCTCCAGCTGCTTGTTGGTGAGGCCGGAGATCGTGCACCCGGTCGGCGGGTTGACGACGATGCCGATCGCGGTCTGGGCGACCGGGATCGTCAGCACCTTGCTGCCGGACGCCGCGGTCGCCTGCGCGATTTCGGTCGGGTCCGGAGCTTCGTCGGTGGCGATGAACTCCTTCGATTTGTCGAAGGAGCCGCCCTTGAAGCCCCAGGCGGTGAGGCCCGCGCCGGAGCTCGACGCTTCGTAGTTCACCGTCAGGTCAGGGCAGAGGGCTTTGAAGCCCGGGATCCAGATCCCGCCCTGGGCCGGGCCCTGCAGGGTCGAGCCGGCCCCGCCGATGTCGCTGCCGCTGCAGTCGACCGGCGAGGTGCTTTCCGATTCGAACGTGGCGGTGACGTTCCTCGCCGCGTTCATCGTCACTTCGCAGAGGCCGCCGCTGACGGTGTCACAGCCGGCGAACACCGCCGCCTTGGAGCCGGAGTCGGGGGTCGCGGTCAGCTTGACCAGCGTCCCTTCGGCGTAGCTCGCTTCGCATTCGGTGCCGCAGTTGATGCCACTCGGCGCGGAGGTGACGCTGCCCGACCCGCCACCTGCCGTTTTCACCTTCAGCAGGAACTGGCCGACCGGCACGAACGTCGCCTTGACTTCCTTGGCGGCGCTGATCGTGACTTCGCAGACGCCGCCGGTGACGGTGTCGCAACCGGTCCAGACCGGGGCCTTGAAGCCCGAGCCCGGCGCGCCGGTGAGTTTCACGACCGTGTTGTGGGTGAAGGTGGCTTCGCATTCGCCACCGCTGCCGCAGTTGATGCCGGCCGGTGAGCTCGTGACGTTGCCGCTGCCTTCGGTCGTGACCTTCAGCGTGTGGACTTCCAGTTCGAACGTCACCTTGACTTCCTTGGCCGCGTTCATCGTCACTTCGCAGACCCCGGCGGTGACGGTGTCGCAGCCGGTGAAGGTCGCGGCCTTGGAGCCGGGGCCCGGGGCCGCGGTCAGTTTGACCAGGGTCCCTTCGAGGTAGCTCGCTTCGCAGGTCGGGCCGCAGTTGATCCCGCTCGGGCTGGACGTGACCGTGCCCGAGCCGTTCCCTTCGTCGGCGACCTTGAGGACGAACTGGCCGGCCGGGACGAACGTCGCCTTGACTTCGGCGGCCGCGGCGACGGTCACTTCGCAGACCCCGCCGGTGACGGTGTCACAACCGGTCCAGGTCACGCCTTTGAAGCCGGCGCCCGGCGTGCCGGTCAGTTTGACCAGGGTGCCGTCGGTGAATTTGGCTTCGCAGGTCGCGCCGCAGTTGATGCCGGCAGGGCTCGAGGTGACGGTGCCCGTCCCTTCCTTGGTGACCTTGAGGGTGAATTCTTCGAGCGCGAAGGTGGCCTTGACTTCCTTCGCGGCGCCCATCGTCACTTCGCACACCCCGCCCGTGACCGTGTCACAGCCGGTCCAGGTCGCGGCCTTGGAACCCGCGTCCGGGGAAGCGGTCAGTTTGACCAGGGTGCCTTCGAGGTAGCTCGCTTCGCAGGTCGGGCCGCAGTTGATCCCGGCCGGGCTGGAGGTGATGGTGCCCGAGCCGTTCCCTTCCTTCTTGACCTTGAGCAGGAACTGCGGGATCGGCGCGAACGTCGCCTTGACGTTTTTCGCCGCGCCCATCGTCACTTCGCAGACGCCGGAGGCGACCGTGTCGCAACCGGTCCAGGTCGGGGCTTTGAAGCCCGTTTCCGGGGTCCCGGTCAGTTTGACCAGGGTGCCGGCGTTGAATTTGGCTTCGCAGGTCGGGCCGCAGTTGATCCCGCTCGGGCTCGAGCTGACGGTGCCGGAGCCTTCCTTGGTGACCTTGAGGGCGAATTCTTCGAGCGCGAAGGTCGCCTTGACTTCCTTCGCGGCGCCCATCGTCACTTCGCACACCCCGCCCGTGACCGTGTCACAGCCGGTCCAGGTCGCGGCTTTGGAACCGGAGTCGGGGGTGGCGCTGAGTTTGACCAGCGTCGCTTCGGCGAAGCTCGCTTCGCAGGTCGCGCCGCAGTTGATGCCGCTCGGGGAGCTGGTGATGGTGCCCGAGCCGTTGCCTTCCTTCTTGACCTTGAGCAGGAACTGCGGGATCGGCGCGAACGTCGCCTTGACGTTCTTCGCCGCGCCCATCGTCACTTCGCAGACGCCGGAGGCGACCGTGTCGCAGCCGGTCCAGGTCGGGGCTTTGAAACCCGTTTCCGGGGCGCCCGTCAGTTTGACCAGCGTGCCTTGGGCGAATTTGGCTTCGCAGGTCGCGCCGCAGTTGATGCCGCTCGGGGAACTGGTGACGGTGCCCGAGCCTTCCTTGGTCGTTTTCAGGGTGAATTCTTCGGTGCCGCCGCCGCCGGTGACGACCACCGTGTGCTGGACGATCAGCGGGTTGCCGTAGCTCGGTTTTTTGAAGCGGATCTGCAGCGTCGGCTTGTAGGTGCCACCGTTGGTGTAGGCGTGCGTCGTCGTGAGCGCCGCTTCGGTCGTGCCGCTGGAGGTTTTGATGGTTTCGGTGCCGTCGCCGAATTTCCAGATCACTTCCTTGACGAAGCCTTTGGTCGCCGTCGGCCCGGAGGTGAGCACCGAGCCCGACGCGTCGAAGGTCACCGCCGTGCCTTTGGCGAATTCGGAGTTTTCTTCGACCCCGTTGACTTTGAATTTCGCTTCCGCCACCGGGCAGCCGGTGCCGCCGCGGCCGAAGGTCAGCACCTTGCCGCCGAAGGTCGGGGCCTGCTGTTCTTCTTCGTTCGGCTGACCCGGGTCGAGGACGACGACCCTTTCGCCCGCGCCTTCGCCGGTGACACCGAACATCGCGTCGGCGCTGGTGATCTTGCAGGAGCCGGAGGTCGCGCCGCCGAAGTCGACGGTCGTCGCTTTTTCTTTCAGCGAGTAGCCGTGGATCAGGTAGTTGCCCGCGGTGGTCGGCGGAGACCAGGCTTCGATCCGTTCCTTCCAGTAGAGCGTTTCACCATCGGGCGAGATCGCGAGTTCGGGCCCGCCGGTGAAGGTCGAGACCTTCTGTTCGAGGCCGAACGTCCATTCCTCGGCGGTTGCCGCGGCCGAGACGCCGGGGATTTCTTTGATTTCGGAGAGGTTCTCCGGCAGTTCCCAGCCCTTGGTTTTGTTGCCTTTGGTGGCGCGGCCGGTGATCGCGTACGTGGTCCCGGTGGGGCCGACCGTGATCATCTTCGCGCTTTCGAGCGCCGGGGTCAGTTTTTTCGCGGTGTCGGTGAAGCGGGGACCGGTGGCGCCGCTCGAGGTGACCCGCTGGATCACCGATCGGCGTTCGGACGGGGCGACTTCGGTTTCGAAGGCCTGGCCGAGGACCTCGACTTCGTGATTGCTCGGGTCGACCACGATCGAGGTGGGGTTGAGGATCC
This sequence comes from Solirubrobacterales bacterium, assembly GCA_035547715.1. Taxonomy (GTDB): domain Bacteria; phylum Actinomycetota; class Thermoleophilia; order Solirubrobacterales; family 70-9; genus VAYN01. The sequence goes on along the minus strand of DASZUH010000452.1, from coordinate 7,968 downwards.
GTTCGGCGCCGGCGGTGGGGAGGGCGATGCTGGAGGGACCGCCGGTCGGGGCGACGAGTTTGTTGCCTTCGGGCGTGGTCGAGAAGACGAGGATCCGCTGGCCGTAGGGTTCCTTGGTCGTCGGGTCTTTGGCCCCCTCGAGCAGGTAGAAACGGTGGAGCGTCGGATCGACCGCGACGCCGAAGAGCGTCGCGAGTTCTTCGTTCGTGGGCGGGTCGTAGAAGCGCGGCACCAGCACCGAGGCCTGGAAGGTCCCGTTGGCGGAGAACTTCTGGATGCGGAAGTTTTCCCGCAGGCCTTCGCCGCCGGCCGTCTTTTCGGTCATGTCGCCGATGTAGACGCTGCCGTCGCTCGGGTCGACGCCGAAGATCGTGGCGTTGGCGTACTGGCCCTGGCCGAGGCCGTACGTACCCCAACTTTCCACGTTCCCAACCGGTGCCGCCGAGCCGGGCGCGACGAGCACTACGAGGGCCGTGAGCAGTGCCGCCAGGACCAACATCGGGCCCAGCACTCTGCGTGATCTGAGGTTCACTGCTCCGCCACCACTCGTCCTACCCGCAACGGCCATTTCGCTCCCTCTCTCGGATCGGTCACCTGAAAATCCCACGGGCCGATCATCTGACGGCACACATTCCCCGATGTGAACATCGCGCGAAAAACACCGTCAGGTCGCGGTCTGGCGGTAGTAAAAAGAGACTAAGGGTGGGAGAAAAGTAGTAGGTGCGCACGGGCAAAAAGAGAGGCCGGGCTCGCGCCCGGCCTCTCGACCACCGACCAGCTATCGACTTACTGAGTGTGAACCGAGTCTCAGAAGGCGATCTTGCTCGCGGCGTACTGCGCCGCGCCGAGCACGTTGAACGATTTCGTGCCTTCGGGGAGCGGGGCGTACCACTTACCGCCGACTTCCAGCGCTTCCTGGCCACCTTCGGCGACCAGGTAGTTGGCGATGTAGTCCTTGGCCGTCGTCTCCGTTTCCAGCGAGAAGCCGGCCTTGGAGTATTCGGTCAGGGCCTCGACGTAGGTCAGCGTGCAGAGGGGGTAGGCCCCCGGGCTGATCGCGGCCGAGTTGGTGTTGGCGCCGAAGATCTGCGACCAGTCGGCGTTGGCCGGATTCGCGGCGCCCACCTGAGCGGACGTCGGGACCGGGTACTGCGCTTCGAAGCAGTTGGCGGAGTTGCCGGCTTCGAGCGGGCTGGCGAATTTGGCAACCGAGAGCTTGTTGGAGACGCCGTTGTCCTGGACTTTGATCCAGTTGGTGTCGCCGTTCGGGTTTTCGCCTTTGTTCTTGTTCTTTTCGACGTCGGGCAGAGCGGCGTAGCCGATCGAGCCTTCGGTGGTGTTGACCTTCTTCACGACACCGCCGCCGCCTTCACCGCGGACGACTTCGGTGACCTGGTTGGTGCAGCCGCTGGCGGCGGAGTTTTCCGGCCACAGCGTGTTCGGTTCTTCGGCGGCGTTGGGGCCGATTTCCTCGATCCCTTTCCAGGTCGGCGTTTTCACGCTGGCCGGGAGGCAGGTCAGCGACGCTTCGCTGATTTTGGCGAGGTAGTTCTTGGTCTGGTACGTGGTGCCCGAGCCTTCCTTGCGGACGACGCGGGTGATCGGGGCGCCGACGCAACCGGCGCCGGACGCGGTCTGGATCTTGCTCCAGACCTTGATCGTCCCGCGCATGACACCCTCCAACTGCTTGTTGGTGATTTCGGTGATCGTGCAGTTGGTCGGCGGGTTGACCGGGATGGCGATCGCGGTCTGGGCTACCGGGATCGTCAGGATGTTGGTGCCGGAGGCCGTCTTGGCCGCCGCGATCTGGGTGGTGTTCGGGCCGTCGTCAGAGGCGACGAAGCCGTAGGTCGTGTCCAACGCACCGCCCTTGAAGCCCCAGGCGGAGAGCCCTTTACCGCTGGAGCTGACGGTGTACTGGACCTGTTTTTCGCCACAGGCGGCGTTGTAGCCGCCGTTCGCCGACGCCCAGAGTTCCGTCTGCGCGGCACCCTGCAGCGAGGAGCCCTGGCCGAGGATCGGACCCCCGCCACAAGCTGGTTCGGCGGCCGAGGCGGTGCCGGCGCTGACCACGCCGACGCCGAGGGCGAGGGCGACGGCTCCGGCGACCACACCGGCGCGCCGCCCCTTCCCGGCAGCACTCGATCTACCAAAAAGCGACATGTGTTTCTCCTTGGATCGGTTACCCGCGCTCAAACGGCACGGGCTTGAGCGCGATCCTCGCCACACCATTTGGAGAATTTGTGAATCGCGTGGGAACTCGCCGCGAACGATACGAAACTCGCACCGGTAAACCACACTGTTCCATCCCGGAAGGGTGCGAAAAAGGTACCGGTCTCAAGGGATCCTCTCAGCCGCCCCGTAATCACCTCCGATAAGACCCGGGATGACCTCTGCCTACCTCATCGCGATCGCCGTCTTCGCCTGGGTCTTCGGCGTCCCGGCGCTGTTGGTCGGGCTGCGGTTGAGGCGGGTTTCCGGGGTGCGGCGGGAGGCGACGCGCGCCGAGGTCGTAATTTCGGCCCATCACTGCGAGCGGCGGCATTCTGGATCCGTTGCGTGGGTCGCGAGCGATGTCCGAACCCGACGCCCTGGAGACCGAGCATCCCATCCCGCCGGCGGCGGGAGCGCCTCGTACTGAGAGCTCGGGGGCGCTCACCGCCGACCGCCCGACCCGGATCCGGCGACACCGCCGCCGCCCGCACCCCGCCGGGGAAGGCGGCGGGCAGCGGCCGCGGCCCGAGCCGCAGGCGCTGGCCGAGGCGCCGGTCGGGTCGGCGCCCCACGACAAGGTCCGCCGCCGCCTCCTCGCCGCCGCCGACGTGCTCGCCGCCGGCGCCGCCTTCGTCCTCGTCGTCACCGTGCTCGGCCACGATTCGCTCGGCCTCGGCGCCGCGGTCGCGATCGCGATGGTGGTCGCCGTCTGCAAGGTGGCGGGGCTCTACGACCGCGACGAACACCTCCTCCACAAGACCACGCTCGACGAGGCGCCCGCCATCTTCCGCGTCGCCGGCCTCTACACGCTGCTCACCTTCCTCGCCGGCGCGGCGATCGTCGACGGCTCCCTCGGACGCGGACAGGCGGTCGTGCTCTGGGTGACGCTGGGGGCGGCGATGCTCCTGATGCGCGCCGGCGCCCGCCGTCTCTCGGGCCGCCTCCTCGACGAGGAGCGCTGCCTCATCGTCGGCGGCGCCGGCGCGGCCGAGCGCCTCGCCGCCCAGCTCGGGCGCTGCGCCGGCACGCGGGTGCAGATCGTCGGCCGCGTCCCGATCGGCGGCGGCGCGGCGGCCGCGGGCAGCGTCCCCGTCCTCGGCAGCTTCGGCGCGCTCGAGCAGCTGCTCGCCGCCCACCGGATCGACCGCGCGGTGATCGCCCCGAGCCCCGAAGACGGCGACGGCCAGCTGCTCGACGCGATCCGGGTGGTGAAGCGGCTGGGGGTGCGGATCAGCGTCCTGCCCGGCCTGCTCGAGGCGGTGGGCTCGGCCTACGTGCTCGACGAAATCGAGGGGTCGACGCTGCTCGGGCTGCGGCGCCACGGGCTGTCGCGGTCCTCGCGCCTGCTGAAGCGCGCCTTCGACCTCGTCCTGGCGAGCCTGCTGCTCGTCCTGCTGGCTCCGCTGATGGTGATGATCGCGGTGGCGATCAAGCTCGACTCGGCCGGCCCCGTGCTCTTCCGCCAGCGCCGCGTCGGCCTCGGCGACAGCGTCTTCCGCATCTACAAGTTCCGCACCATGATCGACGGCGCCGAGGCGCAGCGGGCGGCCCTGGCGCATCGCAACGAGGCGGGCGGCGGCCTCTTCAAGATCGAGGGCGATCCGCGCATCACCCGGGTCGGCGGCTTCCTCCGCCGCACCTCGCTCGACGAGCTCGCCCAGCTCCTCAACGTCCTGCGCGGCGAGATGTCGCTGGTCGGCCCGCGGCCCCTGATCCTCGCCGAGGACGAACTGATCGAGGGCCTCCACCGCCACCGGCTGCTCGTCCCGCCGGGCGTGACCGGCCTCTGGCAGATCTTCGGCTCGGCGCGGATCCCGCTCGACGAGATGGTCAAGATCGATTACCTCTACGGCGCCAACTGGTCGCTCTGGCTCGACACCAAGATCCTGCTGCGCACGGTCCCGTTCGTGCTTTCGCGACGCGGTCTCTGAGCGTGCGCCGCCGCAAGTAGATCGACCCGGGCACCGTTAGGAGGCCCGTGACGGCCTCACCCCCCGCCGAGCGGAAACCCGGGCGCCTCGCCCGGCGCGCCTACGGAGTCGAGCTGACCTGCGAGTTCGCGGAGATCGGGGCGCTCTGGGACGGCGAGGGTGAGGTCATCCACGAGGCCGCGGTCGGCGGCGGCGCGGCGCTGCGGATCGAGCGCGGCGCCGCGGGCGACCACCTGATCGTCTGCGGCGGGCACCGCTTCCACCTCGCCGCCGACCGCTCGCGGCTGACCGGCGCGCGCCCCGACGCCCCCGACCCGCTCTGGTGGGCCGCCTTCCTCGACTGGGCGCCCTACGCCGCCGCGACGCTGGCCGGCACGCTCTGCGTCCACGCCGCCGGGGTCCTCGCCGACGGACGGGTCCTGGCGCCGGCCGCCGACTCGGGCGGCGGCAAGAGCACCCTCGCCGGTGAGCTCCTCGCCCGCGGGGCCGAGTTCTTCTGCGACGACGTGCTGGCGGTCGAGCCGACCGGCGCGGGCGTCGTCGCCCACCCGGGGCCGCGCCTCGCCAAGGTCGCCGCGACGCGGCCGGACCTGGTGCGGCGGCTCGGCCGGCCGCTCGGGCGGACCGGCGAGGAGGTGCTGGTCGAGGTGGCCGGGGAGGCCGCCGGGCCCGCGCCGGTCGGCGCCGTGGTGATCCTCGAGCGCTCCGCCGCGGGACCGGCGCGGCCGCAACTGGTCGCGGCCGGGCTGGCGGCGCTGCGCCGGCTGGTGGTCGGGCTGCCCGGCCCTGCCGATCGCGAGCCGGCGCGCTTCGAGGCGCTCGCGACGCTGTGCGAAGGGGCGCCGGTCCTGCGCCTGCGCGCCCGCGCCGACGTCCCGGCGGCGGCCCTCGCCGAGTACCTGCTCGCGGCCCTGCCCGAGGCCGGGGACCGATGGGCGCGGTGAGGAGCGCCGCGCCGCGGTCGGGGGCGTCGCCGGCGCCCGCGGCGGGCCGCGGGCCGCTGCTCGAGGCGCGCGGCATCGCCAAGGCGTGGGGCGGGCGGCACGTCCTCGCCGGGGTCGACCTGACCGTCGGCCCGGGCACGCTGGTCGCCGTCACCGGCGCCAACGGGACCGGCAAGACGACGCTGCTGCGGATCTGCGCCGGGCTGATCGCCGCCGACGCCGGCCGGGTCGGCGTCGGCGGGCTCGACCCGAGCCGCGACCGCGCCGCCTACCAGCGCCGGGTCGGCTTCCTCGCCGCCGGCGACCGCGGCCTCTACGCCCGCCTCACCACGCGCCGCCACCTCGACCTCTGGGCGCGCGTCTCGCTGCTCGGCCGCCGGCGCCCGGCCGCGATCGAGCGCACGGTCGCCGCGCTCGACCTCGCGCCGCTCCTCGACCGGCGCCTCGACCGGCTCTCGATGGGCCAGCGCCAGCGCGTCCGCCTGGCGATGGCGTTCCTGCACGAGCCCGACCTGGTGCTGCTCGACGAGCCGCTGAACTCGCTCGACGAGCACGGGCGCGAGCTGCTGGTCGGCGCCCTGGCGGCGCTCGGCCGCCGCGGCGGCGCGGCCGTCTGCTGCTCGCCGGCCGTCGTCGCGGGCATCCCCTTCGACCGCGCGCTCGTCCTCGACGGCGGCCGGCTGCGGGAGAGCAGCCGGTGAGGGACCAGCTCGAGGCGGCGTGGGCGATCTTCCGCCGCGACCTCCAGATCTTCCTCAGCTACCGGGGGCAGGCCGCCTCGCACGCCTTCTCGGCGGCCTTCAGCATCGCGCTCTTCTATTACATCTCGCGCCTCCTGCAGATCCGCGAGTTCGAATCGCCCGACGCCTACTTCGCCTTCGTCGTCGTCGGCCTGGTGATCATGGCGGTGCTGCAGTCGACCCTGGTCCTCGCCGGCGCGGTGCGCTCGGAGCTGGTCGCGGGAACCTTCGAGCGGCTGCTCCTCTCGCCCTTCGGCGCCGTCCGCGGGGCGCTCGCGATGATGATCTTCCCGATCTTCCTGGCGCTGGCGATCGGCGTCTGGACGCTGCTCCTGGCGACGGTCTTCTTCGGCCTCGGGCTGCGCTGGGAGACGGCGCCGCTGGCGCTGCCGGTGGCGCTGCTCGCCGCGCTCGCCTTCAGCTCGATCGCGTTGCTGGCGACGGCGGCGGTGATCGTCTTCAAGCAGGCCCCCGGGGTCGGTGCCCTGGTCGCCCTGGTGACCCTGGTCTCGGGCTTCTACTTCCCGACCGCGCTCCTGCCCGGCTGGATCGGCTGGACGTCGGAGGTCCAGCCCTTCACCCCGGCGGTCGAACTGCTGCGCAACGTGCTCGCCGGGCTGCCGCTGAGCGAACCGGCCTGGCTCGCCGTCGCCAAGCTCCTCGGCTTCGCCCTGATCGTCGGGCCGTTCGCCGCCTGGGTCTTCGCCCGCGGCATCGAGCTCGGCCGCCGCCGGGGGACGATCATTGAGTACTGAGCGCACCGAGAGGCGGGGCGGCGCGCCCGGCGCGTACGGGCTGGCGGTCTCCTCCGACGCCGACCTGCCCGGCCTCGACGAGCCCAACGGCGGCGGCCGGCGGGTCACCCACCGGCTGGTCGATCCCGACTCGATGTCCGAACAGCTGCAGACGGGGGGCTGGCGGCGGATCGGCGCCGACGGGCACGGGCCGGGTCTGGTCGAGTACCGCGAGCGCGACGGCGGCGACGTCCTGATCCGCACCCGCAGCTTCGGCGACCACGCGATCGTCCAGCGGGGGCGGGTCGTCCTCTCCTCGGTCGCCGACGTCGAATCCGAGCGCCGCCAGTCCTACATCCTCGGCCAGGTGCTGCCGATGACCGCCAGCGTGCAGGGCCTCGAGATCTTCCACGCCGGGGCGGTCGCGGTCGATGGCGGCGTGATCGCGATCGCGGGCCCCTCGGAAGCGGGCAAGAGCTCGCTCGCCGCGGCCCTGATCGCGAGCGGTGCCGCGTCCTTCTTCACCGACGACGTGCTCGCCGTCGACGCCGGCGCCTTCGGCCTCGTCGCCTACCCCGGCACCAACCTGATCGGCGTCCCCCACGACGTGGCGGCGACCTTGCCGGCGCGGCTGCGGGTCGGGCCGCCGTGGCGGGTCGACGGGCGCAAGGCGGTGATCCGCGTCCGCGGCGAGCGGCGGGCGCTGCCGGTGCGCGCCTTCGTCCGCCTCACCCCCGACCCGACGGCGCGGGCGGTGGACTTCGAGGCCTGCCCGCCCGACCGCCTGATGGCGACCACCTTCGACGGCGTCTCCCGCACGCCGGAGCGGCTGCTGCGCCTGCTGCGGGTGGGGGCGCTGCTCGCCGCCGACGGCAGCGCCCTGGAGCTGCGCTATCGCCCCGGCTCCGACCCGCAGGCGGTGGCCGCGGCGGTGCTCGCGCGGCTCGAGCTGGGGCCGCTCGGGGGGCGCGATGCGGCGTGCCCGCCGTGGCCCGAGCCGGGGCCGCTCGGGGGGCGCGATGCGGCGTGACCGCCGTGGCCCCGAGGGCAGGGCGCGCCTGGCGGCGGCGATCCTGGTCGCCTACGCGCGGGTGCGCCGGCTGCTCTTGCGCGGCGACCTGCGGCGGACGGTCGCGGCGCTGCGCGAGCGGCGCGCGGCCGCGGCGGCGCCGCTCGAGCGGCGCGAGGCGGTCCGCCTCACCCGCGCGGTGGTCCGGGTGCTGCGCCTCCTCCCCACCGACTCCCGCTGCCTGGTCCGCTCGCTGGTCGTGCTGGCGGTGCTGGCCGAGCGCGGCGGCGAGGTCGAGCTGGTGATCGGCGTGATGCCGGGCGAGGCGTTCGCCGCGCACGCCTGGGTCGAGCTCGACGGGGCGCCGCTGCTCGAGGCCGGGGTCGCGGGCGACGG
>DASZUH010000451.1:0-1909 GCA_035547715.1 Solirubrobacterales bacterium | reverse complement strand
CGCCGGGCGCGAAGTCGAGGCGCGAACCTGCGGCGAAGCGGATCGCGTCGAGGCCCTCGAAGCTGACCGGGGCCGGCTCGTGGGGGACGCCGTCGATCCAGATCGCCCGCTCGCTGCGCTGCGGCGGGTCGTTGATGCCCTCGACCAGGTTCCAGGCGAGGGCGCGGCCGTCGGCGGCGGTCCCGACCCCGGCGGACCAGTGCCAGCTCGTGTGGCGCGCCTGGTAGCCCGCCGACTCGTCGTCGACGCCGAGGCCGTCGAGCTCGACCCGCCGCCCGGGCAATTCGACCCGGCCGGTCATCGGCACCCCCGCCCGCTTGCGGGTCCAGCCCCAACCGCCGCCGCTCGGGCAGATCGATTCGATCGGAGCCGCCTCGCCCAGGCGCAGTTCGGCGTGTAGCCCCGGGGCGTCGATCATGAGCCGCGCCCCGTCGAGGACCACCTCGCGGCTGCCCGGGCGCAGGGAGGTGTGGTCGAGCTCGCGCCCCTGTTCGCGGTCCCAGAGCGCCCAGAAGCACTGCCCGGTCGGCCCGACCTCGGCGCGCGCCGCGCACAGCATCAGGCCCTCGCCGTAGAACCCGACGTAGCGCCAGCGCTTGCGCAGGGCGCCGTCGCGGAAGAGCGGCATCGGGCCGGGCGGCAGCGGCAGGTCGGGGCGCCCCGGACCCGGGCCGCGCCAGGGAATTGCGCCAATCGCCATTGCCGCAACCTAACCGGCCGGCCAGATTCAGCCGCGCGCTCTACAGTCGGCCCCATGGCACAGGCGATCCAGGTCATCGGCGCGCTCATCATCCTCGGGGCGTTCGCCGCCAGCCAGCTCGGCGAGCTGCCGACCGACTCGCGCCTCTATCTGCTGGCGAACCTGGTCGGCTCGGTCGTGCTCTGCATCCTCGCGGTGGTCGAAGGCCAGATCGGCTTCATCCTGCTCGAGGGCGTCTGGGCCGCCGTCTCCGGCTGGAGCCTCTTCGTCATCCTCGGCGAAGAAGCCGGGCCCCAGCCCTAGGGGCGGCTTTCGATCAGGCGTTCGGCGAGTTTGCGCATCCCGAGTTCGAGTGCGGCTTTCGCCGCGCCTTCCCAGTCGGTCGTCCCGTCGGGCGGGGGATCGACGCCCGCGTCGCGCAGCGTCGCGATGTCTTTGAAGGCCCGCAGCTCCTCGCGCCCTTCGAGGAGCGCCGCGCGCAGCGCCGGGCGCCGCTCGCGGATCGCCCCGTCGAGGATCGCCTCCAGCGTGCCGTGTTCCCTCAGCAGTTCGGCCGCTTTCTTCGGCCCGACGCCTTTCGCGCCCGGCAGCCCGTCGGCCGGGTCGCCGCGCAGGGCGATGAAGTCGGGCACCTGCTCGGGGTCGACGCCGTAGCGTTCGCGCACCCCCTCGGCATCGACCTCTTCGGCCCCTTTGCCGCCGGTCCGCACGTAGAGGATCGTGATCCCCGGTGCCGCGCACTGGTACATGTCGCGGTCCCCGGTCAGGATCAGTGCCCGGCCGCCCGCCGCCGCCTCGCGCCGCGCCAGGGTGCCGAGCAGGTCGTCGGCCTCGAGGTCCGCGCTCGTCGCCACGGTCCAGCCGAAGGCTTCGAAGAAGGGCCCGCTCGCCTCGAACTGGGCCGGGAGCTCGGCGGGCATCGCCGCCTCGCGCTCGGCGTGGTAGGCCGGGTAGAGCTCGGTTCGGTAGGCGGCGGCGTCGGGCCCGAAGCAGAGGACGACGGCGCGCGGCCGGTGGATCTCGATCTCGCGCAGCACCAGGTTCGCGGTCCCGAGCAGCGCGTTGACCGGCCGGCCATCGGGCGCGGTGATCGTCTTCGGCAGCGCGTAGAAGGCGCGGAAGAGCATCGAGGGCGCGTCGACGACGAGGAGCGGACCGGCCATGGCCCCACTTATATCCGAGCGTGCTTCCGAGCTTTGCTGCCATATA
>DASZUH010000450.1:0-7612 GCA_035547715.1 Solirubrobacterales bacterium | reverse complement strand
CCCTTCACGCCGCGCGCGAAGAAGGTTCTCGAGCTCAGCCTTCGTGAGGCCCTGCAGCTCGGCCACAACTACATCGGCACCGAGCACATCCTCCTCGGTTTGATCCGCGAGGGTGAGGGTGTCGCCGCGCAGGTGCTGGTGAAGCTCGGCGCCGACCTCAACCGGGTGCGCCAGCAGGTCATCCAGCTGCTGTCGGGGTACCAGGGCAAGGAGCCTGCTGCTGCTGGTGGCGTCGGCGAAGGTACGCCGAGCACCTCACTCGTTCTCGACCAGTTCGGCCGCAACCTCACCCAGGCCGCGCGTGAAGGCAAGCTCGACCCGGTCATCGGTCGTGAGAAGGAAATCGAGCGCGTCATGCAGGTGCTGTCGCGCCGTACCAAGAACAACCCCGTCCTCATCGGCGAGCCCGGCGTCGGAAAGACCGCCGTTGTCGAAGGGCTCGCGCAGGGAATTGTGAAAGGCGAGGTCCCGGAGAATCTCAAGGACAAGCAGCTTTACACCCTCGACCTCGGTGCGCTCGTTGCCGGTAGCCGTTACCGCGGTGATTTCGAGGAGCGGCTGAAGAAGGTCCTCAAGGAGATTCGCACTCGCGGCGACATCATTCTTTTCATCGACGAGATTCACACCCTTGTCGGTGCCGGCGCTGCAGAAGGCGCCATCGACGCGGCGTCGATCCTCAAGCCGATGCTGGCCCGCGGCGAGCTGCAGACGATCGGCGCGACCACGCTCGACGAGTACCGCAAGTACCTCGAGCGCGACTCGGCGCTGGAGCGCCGGTTCGCCCAGATCCGGGTCGACCAGCCCTCGCCGGAGGACACGGTCCGCATCCTCGAGGGCCTGCGCGAGCGCTACGAACAGCACCACAAAGTGACGATCAACGACGAAGCGCTGGAAGCGGCCGCCGAGCTCGCCGACCGCTACATCTCCGACCGCTTCCTGCCCGACAAGGCGATCGACCTGATCGACGAGGCGGGCTCGCGGCTGCGCATCAAGTCGATGTCGACGCCGCCGGTCTACCGCGACCTGGAGGAGGAAATCGAGGCGACGCGGCGCGAAAAGGAGGCCGCGATCGAGGCGCAGGAGTTCGAAAAAGCGGCCAACCTGCGCGATCAGGAGCGCCAGCTCACGACCCGCAAGCGCCAGCTCGAAGACGAGTGGGCGGAGGGCGAGAACGGCGAACGGCCGGTCGTCGGCGAGGAGGAGATCGCCGACATCGTCTCGATGTGGACCGGGATCCCGGTCTTCAAACTGACCGAGGCCGAGACCAAAAAGCTGATCCGCATGGAGGAGGAACTCCACAAGCGCGTGATCGGCCAGGAGGTCGCGATCACCGCCGTCTCGAAAGCGATCCGCCGCTCCCGCGCCGGGATCAAGGACCCGAAACGGCCGGCCGGCTCGTTCATCTTCCTCGGCCCCTCCGGGGTCGGCAAGACCGAGCTCGCCCGCACGCTCGCCGACTTCCTGTTCGGCGACGAGGAGGCGATGGTCCGGATCGACATGTCCGAGTACATGGAGAAGCACGCGGTCAGCCGCCTGGTCGGCTCGCCCCCGGGCTACATCGGCTACGACGAGGGCGGTCAGCTGACCGAGGCCGTGCGCCGCAAGCCGTACTCGGTGCTGCTCTTGGACGAGATCGAGAAGGCCCACCCCGACGTCTTCAACATCCTGTTGCAGATCCTCGAGGACGGGCGCCTCACCGACGCCCAGGGCCGCACGGTCGACTTCCGCAACGCGATCGTGATCATGACGTCGAACATCGGCGCGGCCGAGATCTCGAAGAACACCTCGATCGGCTTCACCGTCTCCGACGACGAGACCGGCATGTCCTACGACGACATGAAGAACCGGATCATGGGCGACCTCAAAAAAGTGTTCCGGCCGGAGTTCCTCAACCGGATCGACGAGGTCATCGTGTTCCACAAGCTGGCCAAGGACGAGGTCAAGGAGATCATCGACCTGATGATCAACCGGGTCCGCGTCCAGGTCGCCGAGCACGAACTCCAGCTCGACATGACCGAGGAGGTCAAGGACTACCTCGTGGACAAAGGCTGGGACCCGTCGATGGGCGCCCGCCCGTTGCGTCGGGCGATCCAGCGCTACATCGAGGATCCGCTCGCCGACGAAGTCCTGCGGGCGGGCCCGATGACGCCCGGTTCGACCGTGATGTTCACCCGCGACGCCTCCGGCGACGAGGAAGACAGGCCGCTGCGGCTGGAGATCATCCCGCCGAGCAGCAAATCGCCGCTGGACGAGGCCGAACGCCCGAAGGTGGGCGTCGGGGCGAAGAGCGGCGAGGGCGACGGCGTCCACGGCCACGAGGCCGGCACCGACGACGGCGAGCACCACGAGCACTGAGCAGAGGCAGCGAGTGATGGGACCCGGCCGTAGCGCCATCGGCACCTGGAGCGGCGGCCGCTTCCTCCACTTCGGCGAGGCGATCGAGGAGGATCGCCTCGCCGCCCTGCTGCGCCCGGGGGAGGGGATCGATACGGTCCTGACCGCCGACGTCTACGGGCAGGGGGAGGCCGACTCGGTCCTCGGTCGGGCCGTGGCGGGCGTTCCCCGCGGGGACTACTCGCTGGTCGGCGCGGTCGGCCACGACTTCTACGAGGGGGAGCGCAACGGGCCGAAGGGCTTCCCCCGCTTCACCGACCCGGCCCTGCGCGGCCCGGACCGGTACGCCTCCTACCTGCGGATGGCGACCGAGGCCCAGCTCGAGCGGCTCGGCACCGACCGGCTCGACGTCCTCCTGCTCCACAACCCGGACCGCACCGGCTACAGCTCCGAGGTGGTCTGGGACGGGATGGCGGCCCTCCGGGACGCCGGCCTGGCCGACAGGATCGGGGTTGCCCCCGGTCCCGCCAACGGCTTCACGCTCGACCTGATCCACTGCCTCGAGCGCTTCGGCGACCGGATCGACTGGGCGATGATCATCCTCAACCCGCTCGAGCCGTGGCCGGGCGAGCTGGTGCTCGAGGCGGCGGCGCGGCACGACGTCAAGGTGATCACCCGCGTAGTCGACTACGGCGGCCTCTTCTGGGACGACCTCCGTCCCGGCATGGAGCTGGCGCGGACCGACCACCGCTCCTTCCGTCCGGCGGGCTGGATCGAGGCCGGGCTCGACAAGCTGGCCGAACTGCGGCCCTTCGCCGAGCGCGCCGGGCTCACCCCGATGGGCCTCGCCTGCCAGTGGAACCTCGCCCACCCGGCGGTCGAGTGCGTCGCCCCGACGCTGATCCAGGAGGTCGGGCCGGAGGCGCGGACGATCGAGTCGCAGCGCGCCGAGCTCGCCGCCATCCCCGCCGACCGACGTCTGGACGACGACGTCGCCGCGATCCGGACGATCGGCGACAACACCAACTGCATGGCGCTGAAGGGCGCCAACCTCGACTTCGAGGGCGAGGAGCAGCCCGACAGTTGGCCGCTCAGCCAGGAGTTGGCCGAAGTCGGCGGGCGCTGGGGCATAGATCCCGAGCGGGATCTGGCTCATTCAGCCGCTTGATCTCGCCCTTCATACGCGCCTAACCGCATTCCAGAGCGGTTTTTGCCATAATTAGGTGGATGGCCTCATTGTCAGGGGATGCACTGAACGAGCTTTCCGAACGTCAGGATCCCCGGCTACTCCGAGCCTTGGACGTGGTCGCGCCGGGCGGTGCCCTGCGCGAGGGGATCGACAACATCGTCCACGCCCATACCGGCGGTCTGATCGTCGTCGGTGAGCTCGACGAGATCTCCCACATGTTGTCGGGAGGCATACGCCTCGACATCGACTACACGCCGGCGATGCTCTACCAGGTGGCGAAGATGGACGGCGCGATCGTCCTCAACGCCGAGGCCACCAAGATCGCCTGGGCCAACGTCCAGCTGATGCCCGATCCGACCATCCTCTCCTCGGAGACCGGCACCCGTCACCGCACCGCCGAGCGCGTCTCCAAACAGACCGACGCGCTGGTGATCGCCGTCTCGGCGCGGCGCGAGGTCGTCTCGCTCTACGTCGAGGGCGCCAAGTACATCCTTCAGGACATCCCCGCGGTGCTCGCCAAGGCCAACCAGGGCCTGGCCACCCTCGACAAGTACCGGCTGCGCCTCGACGAGGTGTCGGCGCGGCTGACCGTGCTCGAGTTCGAGGGGCGGACCGTGCTGCACGACGCGCTCGCCGTGCTGCAGCGGGCCGAGCTGGTGACGCGGATGGCGGTCGAGGTCGAGCGCTACATCGTCGAGCTCGGCACCGAGGGCCGGCTGATCGAGATGCAGCTCGAGGAGACGATGGTCGGCGTCGCCGCCGACAAGATCGCCCTGCTCCGCGACTACGCGATCGAGGACTCCGAGGAAGGGCTGGCCTCGATGCAGCAGGCGCTCTCGCGGCTGCCCCACGAGGAGGTCCTCGATTTCGGGCGCCTGGCCGAGCTGCTCGGCTACGACCGCAAGATCAACACCCTCGACTTCCCGGTCTCGCCGCGCGGCTACCGGGTGCTGGGTCGGGTGCCGCGGATCCCAAAGCTTGTCGTCCAGAAGATCACCCACGAGCTGGGCGGGTTGGAGGAGGTCCTCGCGGTCTCCGACGCCGACCTCGCCGCCGTCGACGGTGTCGGCCCGAGCCGGGCCAAGGACATCCGCGAGGGCCTGCGCAGGCTCCAGGAGGTCGATCTGGTGGACAGGTACTTACAGAGTTGACGGCGATAAGCGTCGTCGCACGCACGAAAGGAGCCACCATTTCCGAGCTAGATGAGGCCACCGTGGAAGAGGTCTTCGAGGAGGACGTCGTTTACGTCTGCGACTTCGAGGAGGGCGACAAGGTCGTCTACCCGCATCACGGTGCCGGCTTGGTCATGACCAAGGAAACGCGGGAGCTGATGGGCAGCGAGCGTGAGTACCTCACGATCAAAATCCTTCACAACGAGCTCACCGTCATGGTCCCCACGGAGAACGCCGGCAAGGCGGGTCTGCGACGCGTGATCGACGAGGAGGAAATCAAAAAGGTCACCGCCGTCCTCACCGACGACGTCTCCGAGATGCCGAAAAACTGGAACCGGCGTTTCAAGTACAACCGGGAGAAGATCAAGACCGGCGACGTGTTCGAGCTCGCCGAGGTCGTCCGCAACCTCGCCATCCGCGAGATGGAAAAGGGCCTCTCCACCGGTGAGAAGCAGATGTACACGCGGGCGAAGAAAATCCTCGCGTCGGAGTTCATGTACGCCCTGGACAAGGACGAGGACGGCGCCGAGGAATACCTCGACGGCCTCCTGGAGGAGCGCTTCGCCGCCACCGCCTCTGCCTGAGGGTGCAGCACAGCCTGAGGTGACCGCGGTCATCGCGGCCGCCGGCTCCGGGGAGCGCCTCGGGGCCGGCGGGCCGAAGGCCTTCGTGCCGCTCGGCGGCCGGCCGATGGTCTCCTGGTCGCTCGACGCCTGCCGCGCCTGCGGTCTGGTGCGGGCGATCGTCGTCGCCGCCCCGGCCGGGTTGGAGCACGGCCTGAACGACGTCGTGGTCGTCGAGGGCGGCGCGACGCGGGCCGAGAGCGTGGCGAACGCGCTGGCCGCGGTGCGGACCGAGTACGTCGCCATCCACGATGCGGCGCGCCCGCTGCTGACCGCGGCGCTCCTCGAGGACCTCGTCGCGGCGCTCGCCGCCGACCCGGAGGCCGACGCGATCATCGCCGCCGCCCCTCTCCACGACACGGTCAAGAAGGTCCGTGTGGAGTTTCCGTCGGAGAGCAACGGAAACTCGACGCGCGTCATCCGTGACACCCTCGACCGGAGCGAGCTCTGGGGGGCGCAGACGCCGCAGGTCTTCCGCACGGCGGCGCTGCGCGCGGCGCTCGACGCCGATGTCGAGGCCACCGACGAGGCGATGCTGATCGAGGCCGCCGGGGGAAAGGTCCTGATCCACGACCCGGGCGTCCCGAACCTGAAGATCACCACCGCGGTCGACCTGCGCATGGCCGAGCTGCTGTTGGCCGAGCGCGAACCGTAGTCTCCAGCCGATGCTCACCGATTACCACCTCCACCTCCGCCCCGACGAGGCAGGCACCACCTTCGAGCGCTACTTCACCGCCGCGAACGTGGAGCGCTACCGGGCGGCCGCCGACGCCGCCGGGATCGAGGAGCTGGGCGTCTCCGAGCACGTCTACCGCTTCCGCCAGGCGCTCGACCTCTGGAGCCACCCGCTCTGGCTCGAGAACGCCAACGACGACCTCGACGCCTACTGCGACTTCGTCCGCTCGACCTCGCTGCGGCTCGGGGTCGAGTGCGACTACGTCCCCGGCGCCGAGGAGCGCACCCGGGCCCTGCTCGAGGCGCGCGACTTCGACTATGTCGTCGGCTCGGTCCACTTCATCGGCGACGGCGACGCTGCCGTCGACCACGACGGCTTCGACGTCTGGGAGCAGCCGGACGCCTCGGCCGAGGCAATTTGGGGACGTTATTTCGAGCACTTCGGCCGCTGCGCCCGCTCCGGCCTCTTCGACATCCTCGCCCATCCCGACCTGGTCAAGGTCTGGGGCAGGGGGCGGCCGCTGCCGGAGGGGGACCTGAGGCGCTTCTACGAGCCCGCGGTCGAGGCGATCGTCGCCGGTGGCGCCGCCGTCGAGCTCTCCACCGCGGGCCTGCGCAAGCCGGTCGGCGAGCTCTACCCGGCGCGGGAGTTCGCCGAGTTGGTCGTCCAGGCCGGGGTGCCATTCGCGCTCTCCTCCGACGCCCATTTGCCGGAGCAGGTCGGCTTCGGCTACGACCGCGCGGTCGAGTTCCTCGACTCGCTCGGCGTGGGGGAGATCGCCGTCTTCGAGAAGCGGCGGCGACGGCTCGAGCCGCTCGGCGCGAGGGTCGGCTGAGATGGTCGGCATCGGCTACGACTCGCACCGCTTCGCCGCAGGCCGCAGGCTCGTCCTCGGCGGGGTCGAGATCGACCACCCGCAGGGGCTGGAGGGCCACTCCGACGCCGATGTCGTCACCCACGCCGTGATCGACGCGATCCTCGGCGCCGGCGGCAGCGGCGACATCGGCACGCTGTTCCCGCCCGACGAGGCGCAGTGGCGCGACGCCGACTCGATCGATCTGCTGCGCACCGCGATCGGCACGATCGCCGGCCGCGTCGTCAACGTCGACGTGAGCGTGATCTGCGAGGTGCCGAAGCTCGGCCCCCACAAGGCGGCGATGGAAGCGCTGCTCGGCGAGGTGACCTCGGCCCGGGTGAGCATCAAGGCGACGACCAACGAGGGGATGGGCTGGATCGGCCGCGGCGAGGGCATCGCCTGCATCGCGGTCGCCGAGGTCGAGGACGATTGAGCCCCGCCGTGAACCTGACCTTGGGTACGCGACCGGGATGACCTGCCGGCCGCCCAGCCAATAGGGTTCACGGATCGATGGCGAGTACGGGTAAAGCCGACGCACGGGGGGCCATCTCGGATCTGCTCTTCGAGGGGCGCGTGCTGCGCGAGGCGGGGATCGTCGGGCCGATGCGGCCGGACAAGGCGTTCCGCGTCGGGCGCACCTTCCTGCGCTGGGGCGCCTCGCCGGCGACCGGCGTCGCGGTGGCGGCGATCGAGCACCCGCACGAGATCGCGATCGTCGACGAACGCGGCTCGCTGACCTGGCAGCGCCTCCACCGCCGCTCC
>DASZUH010000449.1:0-3523 GCA_035547715.1 Solirubrobacterales bacterium | reverse complement strand
GCCGAGCAGCGGCCGCGGCTCGCGCCCCGCCGCCCGCAGCGCGCCCGCGCCGGCGCGGGCGACCGCCCGCCACGGGTTGAACGGCCGCCAGAGGTCGCCGACGAAGGCCGAGGCGATCGGGATCCCCACCCAGAAGATGACGTAGACCGCGGTCGGCGCCAGGTTCGAGGTGAAGTTCTGTTCGCCGCGCAGGCCGGCGTAGACGACGACCGCGAAGAGCGCGACCCCGACGCCGCCGGCGAGCCACTCGAGGGCCCGCGGGACGCTCAGCAGCTCGCGCCGCGGCACCCGGCCCAGCCGCCGCCCGCGCAGGCGGAACATCGCCAGGAAGGAGATGACGATGACGACCGCCGCCGCCCAGCCGAAGAGCCAGGAGGGGATCGGCAGGTCGGCCCGGCCGACGATGCCGTGCGCGGCGGCCGCCCCCGGCCAGAGGAGGGCGGCCGCCGCGAGCGCGGCGACGAGTGGCGCGACGCGCCTAATGCTTCACCTCGACGTCGCCGCAGAGGATCCCCGGGTTCTTGGAGAGCGCCTGCATGAACGCCGGTGAGGCCGGTGCAGCGCCGATCTGATCGCGCTCGGCGGGCGGCGTCGGTTCCTCGTGGACCATGATGAAGTAGCCGGGTTCGACCACCTGCTGGTGCACGGTGAAGTCGACCTTCGCCGTCGCTTCGCCCTTCGCGTTGGCCTTCAGGTCCGGCAGGACCACGGCCATGTTCGAGACCATCTTCTTCGGTTCGCAGGAGCCGTCGGGCCCGTGCAGGTGCTCGGCGTGGTCGCTGTTCGGTTCGAGGCCGGTGACGGTGATCGTCCCGGTCAGCTTGTCGCCGTCCTGCTCCAGTTCGGCGCTGCCGTGGGCGCTCGACGGCGCCATCAGCATCCCGGTCGGGCCTTCGGTCGGTTCCATCCCGGGCATCGATTCCATTTCCTTCTTCGACATGCCTTCCATCGAGGCGTTCATCGCCTCGATCGGCTTCAGCGTCACGCTCGCCGCGGTGCTCGAGCTACTCGAGCCGCCGCAGCCGGCGATCGCCACGGCCGCGGTCGCCGCCGCGGCGGCCAGGACCAGACGCCGCTTCTTCAGCGCGTGCATCTGCGTACCTCCTGTGTTCAGGTTTCGTCTTCGCTGGGGGTGCCGGCGGCCTGAGACTCAGGCGCGGCAGGCGGCGGCGGGCGGCGCGCGGCCTCCCAGCGAGGCGGCGATCAGGCGGCCGCCACGGGCCACGGCGGCGCGGCGACGGCGGGCCGGCGGTCGCGCGCGCCGCGGCCGGGGCGGGGGGCGGCGGGCGGCGATCCGCATGATCAGCTCGAGGCCCGGATAGGGCCAGATGACCATCAGCGCCGCCAGGGTCAGCGCCGGCATCACCATCATCAGGCCGAGGCCGAAACCGGTAGCCAGAAGGAGCCCTGCGGTGAGGGCGACGAACGCGGCTGAGAGGACGAGGCGGCCGCGCTTCGAGAAGCGGCTTGCTGCCATCGGTCGACAAGCCTATGCCTTGGGGCCGGCGGGCCGCCGGGTGACGCGGATCCGTATCCTTTCCGCCATGTCGATCCGCGACGATCGGCGCCTCAAGGCGCTGACGGCAATCGTGGTTGTCAGCCTCCTGGCGCTGCTCGTCCTGGCCGCCGTCTTCATCGCCAACGCAAAGTCAACGAAGGCCGATGCACCCGGGTTCGTCGACGCGACCGTCTATCCGGGCGGCGCCGTCGCCGCTCCCCGGATGCGGCTGGAGGACGCCTCGACCGGCAGGCCGTTCGACACCCGGACCCTGAAGGGCCGTCCCTACATGGTCACCTTCCTCTACACGCACTGCCCCGACGTCTGTCCGCTGATCGGCGCCGAGTTGCAGGGGGCGCTGCGTGAACTCGGCCGCGAGGCGAAGAAGACCGACGTCGTCGCGCTCTCCGTCGATCCGCGGGGCGACACGCGCTCGGCGGTGCAGGCGTGGCTCAAGGTCCACCAGGAGCCGGCCAACTTCCACTACCTGATCGGCTCCGAAGAAGAACTGCAGCCCTACTGGGACGCCTGGCACGTGGGGCCGCAGATCGCCGGCGACCCGGACAGCTCGCACACGGCGGTGATCTACCTGATCGATCGCGCCGCGACGATCCAGGGCATCGTCGACGCCGGCAGCCAGGTGCCGAGCTCCGACCTCGCCCAGGACTTCCGGACCCTGATCGGCTCGTGACCCGTGCCGGGAGCCAGGAAGCGTAGACTCGTTGCCGATGGTCGTCTACGCATGTCTCCGCCATTGGTACGAGGGGATGATCTTCTTCGCCCCGATCCCGGTGGTCGGCCTGTTCGTCTGGATCTCGGGCCGGCGCCACGCCGCCGACAACGATGGTCCGGACGATCCGCGGGGCTCGAGCCCCGCGGGCTTCGCCGGTTGACCCGCGTGGTCGTGGAGGGCCGCCGCCGATGAGCGCGATGATCCCGCTCGGGAACGTCAGCGACGTCTTCTGGACGGTGCTCGAGGTCGGTGCGCCGCTGGCGCTCGCCGCCGCCTACCTGAAGCGCGCCCACACGCTCGGCCTCGAAGGCCGGGCGGTCCCCGGCTGGCGGCAGCTCTGCTTCGGCCTCGGGATGATCGTCGTCGGCGGCTCGCTGGCGGGGCCGATCGACGACCAGGCCGACAAGCTCCTCTGGGTCCACATGATCCAGCACCTGCTGCTCGCCGACGTCGCCTCGCTGCTGATCGTGCTCGGCTTCACCGGGCCGCTGCTGCAGCCGCTGCTCAGCTTCCGCGCCGGCCGTCCGCTGCGCGCGCTCACCCACCCGGTGGTGGCGATCTCCCTCTTCACCTTCAACCTCTACATCTGGCACCTCCCGTTCCTCTACCAGGCGGTGCTCACCGACACGCCGCTGCACGCGCTCGAGCACCTGCTCTTCCTCGGCACCGGGATCCTGCTCTGGATGCCGCTGTTCGGGCCGCTGCCGAAGCCGCAGTGGTTCGGCAAGGGCGCCCACGTCATCTACACGGTCGGCATCTGGCTCCCGTCGATGGTGATGGCGAACGCCTTCATGTGGTCGGACGTCATCTTCTATCCCGACTACACGGCGAGCGCCGAAGCGGCGGGCATCACCGCGATCGCCGACCAGAGCACCTCGGGGGCGATCCTGATGGCCGAGTGCACCTTCCTCGCCCTCGGCATCTTCGCCTGGGTCTTCCTGCGCTGGGCGAAGGAGGACATCGAAAAACAGGACCTGCTCGACCTGGCGATCGACCGCCATTTCGAGCTCACCCCGGCCCGCGCCGAGCGCGCCGTCGCGGCCGGACGAGGGCCCGAATTGCGCGCCCGGATCGAAGCCGGCGGCACCCTGCCACCGGATCCCCCGGCCACGGCCGGCGGCCATCCCGCCGACCCGGCACCGGCCGGGGGCTGAGCGGGGGGTCGGGGAGGGGGGCCCTCGGTGCAAGCTGTCGCCCCGGGGCGGCGCAAGCCGGCGGCCGGGGCGGCCGTCCCGGGGGTGGCGGCCGTCCGAGGTGCGCCCGGCCTTCTCGGTGGCGGCCCTGGCAGGTTG
>DASZUH010000448.1:0-2811 GCA_035547715.1 Solirubrobacterales bacterium | reverse complement strand
GACATGCCCGAGGCCGACGCCGAGCTGGTCCAGGGCTTCATGACCGAGTACGGCGGGATGCGCTTCGGCTCCTTCCTGCTGGTCGAATACATGGAGATCCTGGTCGTCTCGGGGATCGCCGCGGCGATGTTCCTCGGCGGCTGGATGGGCCCGGGCCCCGGCTGGCTCGACCCGATCTGGATGCTGATCAAGATGCTGGCGCTGGTCCTCGTCTTCATCTGGGTGCGGGCGACCCTGCCGCGCCTCCGGTACGACCAGCTGATGACCCTGGGGTGGAAAGTGCTGCTTCCTTTGGCGACCTTGAACGTGCTCGTGACCGCGGTCCTGGTGGTGGTGACCTGATGCCCGACGACGTCTACGTGAAAGCGGCGTCCTACCTCGACTCGATCGACGTGGTCGAGGTCCAGCGCGGCCCCGAGCCGGGCGGCGTCGGCGGCGCCTACCGCGCCTTCGGCGAGACCCTGCGGGGGCTGAAGACGACGATGTCGCGGCTGATCGAGGGGCCGATGACGATCGAGTATCCGGAGGAGAAGACGCCGGTCTACCCGCGCTTCCGCGGCCGCCACAAGCTGCACCGCTTCGAGGACACCGGCCTCGAGAAATGCGTCGGCTGCTCGCTCTGCGCGGCCGCCTGCCCGGCCGACTGCATCCGCGTCGTCGCCGCCGAGAACATCCCCGGCGAGCGCGTCTCCTCGGGCGAGCGCTACGCGGCGGTCTACGAGATCAACCTCAGCCGCTGCATCTTCTGCGGCTACTGCGAGATCGCCTGCCCCTTCGACGCGATCACGATGGGCCACGACTACGAGATGGCCGACTACGACCGGACGAACCTCATCTTCACCAAGGAGATGCTGCTCGCCGAGCCGATCGAGCGGACCCCGCTGAAAAGCGAGGACGAAGAGACGAGGGGCGCCCTCTGATGGAAGGCGTCGTCTTCTTCATCGGCGCGATCGGCGCCGTGGTCGGCGCGGTCGGCGTCATCGCCGCCCGCAACCCCTTCTACAGCGTGCTGGCGCTGGTCGCCCACCTCTTCTCGCTGGCGGTGCTCTTCCTGCTGCTGACCTCGGCGTTCGTCGCGGCGGCGCAGGTGGTCGTCTACGCGGGCGCGGTGATGGTGCTCTACGTCTTCGTCGTCGCCTACGTCGGCGAAGCGCACGAGGCCAAGTGGGATCCGGTCCCCGGGCAGCGATTGTTCGCCGGTCTGCTGGCCTTCTTCCTCTTCGTCGAGATCTCGGCCGCGATCCTCTCCTCCGGCCTCAAGGCACTCTCCACCCACGGTCCCGACGTCCCCGCCGGCTTCGGCGACCCGGCCGCGATCGGCAACCTCCTGCTCGAAAAGTTTCTGGTGCCTTTCGAGGCCTCGTCCCTCCTTCTCCTGATCGCCGCGGTCGGCGCGATCGTCCTGGCGAACCGCAAACCGCGTGAGCCGCAGCCGCCCGCTCCCCCGCGCCCAACCGAGTCCGCCCGTGAGGAGGCGCTGACCCGATGAACATCTCCTGGTACATCGTCCTCAGCGCCCTCCTGTTCACGATCGGCGCCGTCGGCATCCTCGTCCGCCGCTCGCCGATGGTGATCCTGCTCTGCCTCGAGCTGATGCTGAACGCCGCCAACCTGGCGCTGGTCGCCTTCAGCCGCGAGGTCGGCAACGCCCAGGGCCAGATCTTCGCCCTCGTCGTGATGGTCGTCGCCGCCTGCGAGGTGGTCGTCGGCCTCGGCCTGATCGTCGCGATCTTCCGCCGCAAGCTGCCCCTCGACGTCGACGACCTGCGGGAGCTGCGCGGATGAGCGCCACCTCGTGGGCCTGGCTGGTCCTGCTCTTCCCGCTGGCCGGCTCGATCCTGATCGCGCTCGGCTTCCGCCGCACGTCGTGGCGGACCGCCGGGATCATCGGCACCGGCGCGATCGGCCTCGCCTTCGTCTGCGGGATCCTCGCCCTGGTCGAACTGCTGGGCGAATCGCCCGACGCGCGCCACCACGCCTCCTCGCTGTGGGAATACGCGAGCGTCGCCTCGCTGAAAATCCAGCTCGGGATCTACGTCGATCCGCTCTCGATCTTCATGGTGCTGGTCGTGACCGGGGTCTCGACCCTGATCCACCTCTACTCGTTCGGCTACATGCGCTCCGACGAGGGCTATCACCGCTTCTTCAGCTACCTGAACTTCTTCGTCTTCTCGATGCTGCTGTTGGTGCTGGCGGGGAACTTCGTCCTCCTGATCGTCGGCTGGGCCTTCGTCGGCTTCGCCTCCTACGCCTTGATCAGCTTCTGGTACCGGCGGACGACGGCGACGAGCGCCGGGCTGAAGGCCTTCGTGATCAACGTCGTCGGCGACATCGGCCTCACCCTCGCGGCAATCCTGATCTTCCAGCAGCTCCATACCTTCGACTTCCAGGAAGTCTTCGCCAAGGCACCGGAAACGTTCCACACCAACGAGTGGACGGTGACCGCGATCTGCCTGCTGCTCCTGGTCGGCGCCTTCGCCAAGTCGGCGCAGCTGCCGTTCCACGCCTGGCTGCCGGACGCGATGGAGGGCCCGACCCCGGTCTCCTCGCTGATCCACGCGGCGACGATGGTGACCGCCGGCGTGTACCTGATCGCCCGCACCCACGTGCTCTTCGTCCTCGCCCCGACCGCCGCCGACATCGCCGCCTTCGTCGGCCTCGCGACGCTGCTGGTCGCCGCCACGATCGCGCTGGTGATGACCGACCTGAAGCGGGCGATCGCCTACTCGACGATGAGCCAGATCGGCTACATGATCGTCGGCGTCTCGATCGGCGCCTACAGCGCCGGGATGTTCCACCTGATGACGCACG
>DASZUH010000447.1:0-7541 GCA_035547715.1 Solirubrobacterales bacterium | reverse complement strand
CGCACCACGTCGGCGCCCGCGTCGGCGACCTTGCGGATCTGGTCGAGCGTCGCGGTCAGGTTCGCCGTCTCGGTCTTGGTCATCGTCTGCACCGCGACCGGCGCACCGCCGCCGATCGGCACCCGCCCGACGAAGATCTGGCGTTTGGAGGCCATGTCGAAAGGTTATCCGCCCCGCCCGGCGGGCCCCGTACCGGCCCGGGCGTGCCTACTTGGAGACGTTGAAGCCTTCGCCGGTGATCTTGCCGATGTCGTTCGAGAGGCCGACGAAGAAGATCATCAGGACCAGGGCGAAGCCGACGATCGCGGCTCGTTCCATCACGCGCATCGAGACCGGCTTGCCGCCGCGCAATTTCTCGACGATCGCCCAGAAGATGTGGCCACCGTCGAGTGGCAGGATCGGCAGCAGGTTGATCAGGCCGAGCGAGAGGCTGACCAGGCCGAGCAGCAGGAAGGCCTGGCGCCATCCGGCATCGACCGCTTCGTGGCCGACGTCGCTGATCCCGACCACGCTCGAGATTTCCTTGCGGTTTTCGGATTCGAAGATGCCGGCGAAGACCGAGCCGGTGCGGGTGATGACTTCGCTCATGACGTCGCCGGACCGACTCACCGCTTCCGAGGCACTGATCGGGCTGAACGCGTCGGCGTAGCCGAATCCGACCAGCACCTTCTTGGCTTCTTCGCTGTAGCGCGGGCGCACCGAGATCGTCTGCAACCGGCCGTCGCGCCGGATCGTCAGTTCGACCGGCGTCTTGGCGACGCAGCCCTCCTTCTGTTCTCCGGCGCACCTGTGCGCGGCAACCAGCTTCCCCATGCGTTCGATCCGCTGTTCCGGTTCGAGATCGCGAAAGCTCCGACCGTCGACGGCGACGATTTCGTCACCGGGCTGAAGCACCTTCGCGGCGGGCGTCTTCGGCATCACTTCGCCGACCTTGGGCTGGTATTCCCCCAGCCCGCCGATCTTGAAGACGAGGAAGAAGATGACGAAGGCGAGGGCGATGTTCACCGCCGGGCCCGCGGCCACGACGACGATCCGCTTCCACACCTTCTGCCGATAGTAGGCGCGGTGCTCTTCCCCCGGAGGCATCTCTTCTTCCGGGTTCATCCCGTTGATCTTCACGTAGCCCCCGAGCGGGATGCACTTGATCCCGTACTCGGTCTCGCCACGTTTGAAGGACCAGATCTTCGGGCCGAAGAAGAGGAAGAAGCTTTCGACCCGCATGCCGGTCGCCTTGGCGGCGGCGAAGTGACCCGCCTCGTGGAGGATGATCAGGGCGCAGAAGCCGAGGAAGACGTAGACCCAGCTCATGCGGGCGTCAGCTCCCTGACGTTGGCGCCGGCGCGCTCGCGGGCCTCGGCGTCGGTGGCGAAGAGGTCGTCGAAGTGGGTGACCGGGCGGCCCGGCAACTGCTCGAGCGTGCGCTCGATCACCGCCGCGATCCCGGTGAAGGGGATCCGGCCGTCGAGGAAGGCGGCGACGGCGACCTCGTCGGCGGCGTTGAGGACGGTCGGCGCGGTGCCGCCCGCGGCGCCGGCCTCCAGCGCCAGGCGCAGGCAGGCGAAGGTCTCGGGGTCGGGCTCCTCGAAGGTCAGCGAGCCGACCGCCGCGAGGTCCAGCCGCGGCAGGTCGACCGGCGCCCGCTCCGGGTGGTGGAGGGCGTAGGAGATCGGCACGCGCATGTCGGGGTAGCCGAGGTGGGCGAGCGTCGAGCCGTCGTTCAGGGAGATCAGCGAGTGGACCACCGACTGGGGATGGACGACGACGTCGATCCGCTCGTAGGGGACGCCGAAGAGGTGGTGGGCCTCGATCACCTCGAAGCCCTTGTTCATCAGCGTCGCCGAGTCGATCGTGATGCGGCCGCCCATCTTCCAGGTCGGGTGGGCGAGCGCGTCGGCGACGCTGACGTCGCCGAGGTCGTGGCGGCCGCGGAAGGGCCCGCCCGAGGCGGTGACGACGAGGCGCTCGACGGTCCCGGGCGCCTCGCGGCGGATCAACTGGTGGAGCGCCGAGTGCTCGGAGTCGACCGGCAGGAGCTGCGCCCCGGTCGCCTCGGCGAGCGCCATCACCAGCTCGCCGCCGAGCACGAGGCTCTCCTTGTTGGCCAGCGCGACGTCGATCCCGGCGCTCAGCGCGACCACGGTCGAGGCGAGGCCGGCGGCGCCGACGATGCCGTTGAGGACGAGGTCGGGCCCGGTCGCCGCGATCAGGTCGCGCACGCCCTCCTCGCCGGCGAGGACGCGGCCGTCCCCCCAGTCGGCGGCGGCCCGCGCCGCGGCGTCGCGATCGGCCAGGGCGATCACCTCCACCCCGTGCTCGCGCGCCTGGGCGACGGTGGCCTCCCAGCCGCGCCCGGCGGCCAGCCCGACCGCGCGCAGGTCCGGCGAGGCCGAGATGACCTCGAGCGCCTGCGTCCCGATCGACCCCGTCGAGCCGAGTATCAGCACGTTCCTCATCTGCTCAGAAGGATACGGAGCGCACCTTCCGGCTCTTTAAAACCGGTCGAGAGTCTGCGTGTGGAGTTTCGGTCCCTCAGGGACCGAAACTCGACGCGCGTCTCAGGGCGAGAGCAGCTGGAGTGTCCAGTGGCCGTCGGGGCGGGTGAACAGGCGCCGCTCGTGGATCCGGTCGGCGGATTCAGACCAAAGCTCGATCGCCTCGGGGGTCACCAGGAGCGCGCCCCAGTCCTCGGGGCAGCGCGGGGGCGTCTCCTGGACCTCGGCGAGGTGGGCGAGACGGTCGCGCATCGTCTCCAGCTCCTCGGACCCGATCGGCTTGCCCTGGCGGGACACGACCGTCTGCAGCTGGTGCAGCACGTCGCGGTCGGCGTACAGTTCGGCGGCCAGCTCCCGCGAGCCGAACGTGACGGTGCCGACGATCTGGATCTGGCGGCCGAGCTCGGGCCAGTGAAAGACGATCGCCACGTGTGGGTTGGCTTTGATATCGCGGACCTTGCGCGTCCAGAGCGCCGAGGTGAAGAGCAGGGCGTCGTCGGCGACCCGCTTCATCTTCACCGTGCGGGCCGTCGGGCGGCCCTCGCGGTCGACCGTCGCGAACGTGCAGGTCGCGGGATCGGTGATCTCGGCCTCGTGGGCCTCCTTGAGCCAGCGGCCCAACTCACACAGCGGATCGAGAACCTGGTTCTTTACGAACATTTCAGACATATACGCGATAAGCCCCGCACACTCAAGCTCAGTAGACCAATGATTGCGCAAGGTAGTACCCCACGACGACGGTAAAAAGGACCGCGTCGAGGCGGTCGAGGATGCCGCCGTGGGGGCCGAACAGGGTGCCGGTGTCCTTCCTGCCGAGGTCACGCTTCAGCATCGACTCGAAGAGATCCCCCACCGGCGCGATCGCGGCGATCGCGGCGCCCATGATCAGGGCGTCGGTCCCCGAAAGCCAGTTCTGGTAGAGCCCGGCGAACCAGAAGCCCATCGTGCCGATCACGAAGCCGCCGACAAGGCCCTCGACGGTCTTGTTCGGCGAGAGGTTCGGAGCGATCTTGTGGCTGCCGAACATGCGCCCGGTCGCGTAGGCGGCGGTGTCGGTGACGAAGGTGCCGACGAGGACGTCGATCAGCAGCGCCGCGCCGTGGTTCGGCAGGTCGCGGAGGAAGACCGCGTGGGCGAGCGGGATGCCGATCCAGACGATCCCCAGCAGCGTCACGCCGATCGAGACCGTGACGCCGTGACGGCGCCGCGCGTCCGCCCCGAAGGCGAAGAGGACCGGGAACGAGGCGGCGAAGATCAGCAGCACGTTGTAGGAGGTGCCGAAGTGGGCGGCGACGACCATCGCGACCACCGCCGCGTAGGCCGGGACCGCCAGCGGCCGCGAGGCGGCGGTCATCTCGAGGTACTCGCGCAGGCACAGGATCCCGACCCCGATCATCGCCAGCATGAAGACGATGTCGGGAGCGACGATGATCGCGATCGCGAAGGCGATCGCGGGCACGGCGACGAGGATCCGCCGCGTCGTCTCGCCGCCGCCACGTTTGCGCGGCCCGGTCGGTCCGGCACCGCGGCGCTCGCGTTGGCGACCCCGTTTCGGTTTTTTCGACCCCCGTCGCCGCCGCGGCGGCCGCGCCTCCGGCTCGGGCTCGGGCGGCTGCGGCTGGAACATCTCTTCTTCGAAGAAGTCGCTCACGCGCGCGCCTCAGCGGCCCCCGAAGCGCCGCCGGCGCTCGGTGAACTCGGCCAGCGAGCGCTCGAACGCCGCCCGGTCGAAGTCCGGCCACAGCTCCTCGGCGAAGACCAACTCCGAGTAGGCGCACTGCCAGAGCAGGTAGTTGGAGAGCCGCTGCTCGCCGCTGGTTCTGATCAGCAGGTCGGGGTCGTGCATGTCGGGCGCGTAGAGATGACGACGGAACTCCTCCTCGGAGCCCCCCTCGAACTTTCGCGCCGCATCGACGATCTCCGCCCGGCCGCCGTAGTTGAAGGCGATGAAGAGACTCAGTCGCTCGTTGTCCCCGGTCTTCTCTTCGGCCCATTCCATCCGCTCGACCAGCCCCGGCTCGACGCCCTCGCGGCGGCCGATGAAGCGCATCCGCACGCCCTCCTCGTCGAGCTCCGGCGTCTCCCCCAGGATCCGCTCGCCGAACATCGCCATCAGCCCGGCGACCTCCTCGGCCGAGCGCGACCAGTTCTCGGTCGAGAAGGAGAAGACGGTCAGCTCCTCGATCCCCAACTCGACCGCGTCGCGCAGCCGCGCCTTGACCACGTCGGCCCCGGCGCGGTGTCCCTCGATCACCGGCAGCCCGCGCCGCTGCGCCCAGCGGCCGTTCCCGTCGGTGATGATCGCTACGTATCTAGGCGCGGTCATGAGCAAGAACGGTGCCCGTGAGACGCCGAGAACCAGGCAGATCGTGAGGACCGCGAGATGCGCCGGTTCGCAGGCGTCTCACACCTCGAGGATTTCGGCTTCCTTGGCCTTCAGTAGCGCGTCGATCTCGGCGATCGCCTCGTCGGTCTGTTTCTGCAGCGAGGTCTCGGCGCGGCGCTCGTCGTCCTCGCCGACTTCGCCCTCGGTCTTCAGCTCGCGCAGGTCGCTCATCACGTCGCGGCGCACGTTGCGGACCGACACGCGGCCTTCCTCGGCGACGCCGTTGACGACTTTGACCATCTCGCGCCGCCGCTCCTCGGTCATCTCCGGGATCGCCAGGCGGATCACGGCGCCGTCGTTGGACGGGCTGAGGCCGACGTCGGACTCCTGGATCGCCTTCTCGATCGCCCCGATCGCACTCTTGTCGAACGGCGTGACGGTGAGCAGGCGGGCGTCGCCGGCGGCGACGTTGGCAAGCTGCTTCAGCGGCGTCTGGGCGCCGTAGTAGTCGACCACGATGCGGTCGAGCAGGTGCGGGCTGGCGCGCCCGGTGCGCACGGTCGCGAGCTCGCCACGGCTCGAATCGACCGATTTGGCCATCCGCTCCTTGGCGTCGGCGAGCAGTTCGTCAGTGATTGCCACGGTCGTTCCTCTCTAGGCCGAGGGGTCGTTGGACACCAACGTGCCGACCGTCTCGCCGCTGACGATCCTATCTATGTTCGTCTCGTCGGCCATGTTGAAGACGTAGATGGGCAGATCGTTGTCCATGCAGAGGCTGAGCGCGGTCGAGTCCATCACTTTCAGGCCCCGCTCGATCGCTTCGCGGCCGGTGATCCGGGGGATGAAGACGGCGTCGGGATTGGTCGCCGGGTCGGAGTCGTAGACGCCCTCGACCCCGTTCTTGGCCATCAGGATCGCCTCGGCGTGGATCTCCAGCGCGCGCAGCGCCGCCGCCGTGTCGGTGGTGAAGAACGGGTTGCCGGTGCCGGCGGCGAAGATCACGATCCGCCCCTTCTCCAGGTGGCGCATCGCGCGCCGGCGGATGTAGGGCTCGGCGACCTCCTTGACGTCGATCGCCGACATCACCCGGGTGTGCTGGCCCATCCGCTCGAGCGAGTCCTGCAGGGTCAGCGCGTTCAGCACCGTGGCCAGCATCCCCATGTAGTCGCCGGTCGCCCGGTCCATGCCGGCGGCGGCGCCGTCGAGGCCGCGGTAGATGTTCCCGGCCCCGACCACGATCGCCACCTCCACCCCGCGCTCGCGCACGGAGGCGACCTGGGTGGCGATGCGGTCGACCTCGGCCGCATCCGTCCCGAACTCGAGCCGGCCCATCAGGGCCTCCCCGCTCAGCTTCAGGAGGATGCGGCCGAACTTCTCGTCAGCCATCTATTCGGCTCCGTCCCCGGGCCGCGCCGCCTGGCTCAGGCGGCGCCCACTTTGAAGTAGGAGAAGCGGGCGATGCGGATGTTCTCGCCGGTTTTCGCCGCCAGCTCCTGGCGCAGCTCCTCGATCGTCTTCGAGCCGTGTTTCTCGGCGTTGACGTGCTGCTGGTCGAGCAGCGCGACTTCCGAGCCCCATTTGGCCAGCTGGCCCTCGACGATTTTCTCGACGATGTTGTCCGGTTTGCCTTCTTCGCGCGCCTTCTCTTCGAAGACCCGCTTTTCGGCCGCACGCGCCTCCGGGTCGATTTCGTCGGTCGACACGTACTGCGGCGCGGTCGCGGCGATGTGCAGGGCGACCTGGTAGGCGAAGACCTGGAAGTCCTCGTTGCGGGAGACGAAGTCGGTCTCGCACTGCACCTCGACCATCGCGCCGACGCTGTTGTTGGCGTGGATGTAGGAGGCGATGACGCCCTCGTTCGTGCCCCGGCCCTCGCGCTTGGCGGCCGAGGCCTGCCCCTTCACGCGCAGCAGCTCGATCGCACGGTCGATGTCTCCCTCGGCCTCGACCAGCGCGGCTTTGCTGTCCATCATCGCGGCCCCGGTGCGCTCTCGGAGCGCTTTCACGTCGGCAGCAGTGACCTGTGCCATCACGAATCCCCTTTCTCGGTGTCGGTAGTGGTGGTCTGGTCGCCCTCTGCCGCGGGGACGTTCTCTGCGGCGGCCGGAGCCGCGTCGGCTTTCTCGGGAGTCGGAGCGGGTGCCGCAGCCTCGGAGGCGGCGCCTGCCGGCGCGTCGGCGGCGGCGGGCGCCGCCGGCTGCCCACCTTTGGGCGCCGCCGGCGCGGCCTGAGCCTGCGCGGCCGCAGCTTTCTGCTGTTTCTCGGCCTCGGCTTTGGCGGCGGCCTGCCTGGCCGCTTCTTCCTCGGCTTCTTTGGCCTGCTGCGCCTGGATGCGAGCTTTCTCTTCCTCCTCGCGTTTGCGCCGCTCTTCCTCCTCGCGTTTGCGCCGTTCCATCTCTTCGGCGATCCGCCGTTCCTCCTGGACGCGCCAGGCGCCGGCGCCCTCCTCGACGGCGCTGCCGATCGTGCCGATGATCAGCTGGCAGGAGCGGATCGCGTCGTCGTTGCCGGGGATGACGTAGTCGACCGGGGTCGGGTCGCAGTTGGTGTCGACCAGGCCGATGATCGGGATCCGCAGGCGGGCCGCCTCGTGGACCGCGATCTCCTCGGTTTTCAGGTCGGTGACGAAGACCGCGTCGGGCAGCCGGTCCATGTCGCGGACGCCGCCGAGGTTGAACTCGAGCTTCGCGAGTTCGGCCTCCATCCCCATCCGCTCCTTGGTC
>DASZUH010000446.1:0-15672 GCA_035547715.1 Solirubrobacterales bacterium | reverse complement strand
AGTTCGCCGGGCAGGCTCGCACGCCGCTGCCCAGCGACGCCGGGACGACCTACATCAAGCTGTACCTCGACGGCCTCTGCATGGACGTCAACCCGAAGAACAAGCTGACCAACATCAGCGTCCAGCAGACCCACGACATCTACCGTGGCCTGCTCACCAACTGGAGCCAGATCCCCGGCTCCGGGCTCACCACGACGATCGACCCGGTCGGCCGTGACACCAACGGAGGGACCTACAACTTCTTCCTCCAGGCCGTGCTCAACAACGAACCGCCCGCGTCGAACGTCAACGCGCTGACCGCCGACGGCCTCGTCGTCAACGCGGTCAAGCAGGACCCGAACGCGATCGGCTACGCCGGGCTCGCCTGGCAGAAAAAGGGCATCAAGCCGGTCAAGGTGAACGGTATCGCCTGCGAAGCGAAGAACATCAGCGTCGAACCGCTGAAGTACCCGCTCTCGCGGTACATCTTCATCGTCCTGCCGACCAACAGCCCGAGCCCCGCGGTGCAGAAATTCGTCGACTGGGCCCGTACCAGCCCTGAAGCCGGCGAAATCATCAACAAAGCCGGCGGCGTCGCCGCGTTCAACAAGAAGAAGTAAGGGCGGGCTTGGAAGAAGAGCTCCTACCCGAGTACGGCCCAAGGTGGTCGGACCAGCGCGTCGAGCGGATGCTCGGCGTGCTGGTCGTCTTCATCGTCGGCCTGCTGCTGGCGATGATCGTCGTCGTGGTCGTGCGGGGCTGGCCCTCGTTCGCCCATAACGGCCTCGCCTGGTTCGGCCCGGGCGGCAACGTCGACGACCAGCTGAACGAAATCTCGCTCTCCGGGCAGACCGGCGGCGGCTACGTCTGGACGTTCCACGCCTGGCCGCTGATCTGGTCGACGATCCTGATCACCGGCGGCGCGGTCATCTGCGGCCTCGTCTCCGCCCTCTTCGTCTCCGTCTTCATCGTCGAGTTCGCGCCGACCTGGATGTCGAACGTGCTGCAGCCGGTGGTGCGGTTCCTGGCCAGCGTGCCGTCGGTCATCTACGGCCTGCTCGGGGTGCTGGTGCTGGTGCCCTTCATCGGCAACCACCTGGTCACCGAGCACCAGAAGGCCTCGGTCGCCGGCGTCATCTCGCTCACCGGCTACAGCCTGCTCGCCGCGGTGATCATCCTGACGATCATGGTCGCGCCGCTGATGGTGTCGATCTTCAGCGACGGGCTGCGCTCGGTGAAACCGGGCTGGATCGAGGGCTCGCTGGCGCTCGGCGTCAACCGCTGGCGCACCACCTGGAAGATCGCCGTGCGCGCGGCGCGGCCCGCGATCGTCGCGGGCACCGTGCTCGCCGTCGCCCGCGCGATCGGCGAGTCGGTGATGCTGGCGATGATCTCCGGCTCGACCGGCTGGGCGCCCAACCCGGCCGACGGCCTGATCTTCATCTACGAGCCCTCGCGCCCGCTGGCGCCGACGATCGTCAAGAACGTCGACCAGCTGAGCTCCAAGCCGGCCAACGCGACGCTCTTCGCGATCGCCGCCGTCCTCCTCGTCTCCGCCGCCTTCTGCTCGTTCGCGGGCTGGGTCGCGCGGCGGGCGATGCGCAAATACGGAGCCGCCTGATGGCGTCCCCGGTCCTCACCCCGCCGCCCGAGCAGAGCAAGGTGCCGACCAAGGCGGTCGAGGGCAGCGCCACCTGGAGCCTGCTCGACCGGGTCGGGCTCGCCTTCTGCTGGGCGCTCGGCCTGCTCTTCTGCGCGATCGCGGTGGCGATCACCGTCTACCTCTTCATCCAGGGGGTCAAGTTCCTGAAGCCCTCGATGCTGGTGACGCCGGCGGCGTCCGGCTTCTCGGAAACCGAAAGCGGCGGCTTCTCCGACGCCTTCTTCGGCACCCTGATCGTCGCCACGATGGGGATCATCCTGGCGCTGCCGACCGGGATCGCGATCGCGGTCTGGCTGGTCGAGTACGGGCGTCCGGCGCCGCTCGCGCGGGTGACCGAGATGACGATCGAGGCGATCGCCGGCATCCCCTCGATCGTCCTGGCGCTGTTCGGCACCGTCATCTTCTCCAGCACCGCGCTCGGCTTCCTCAGCCGCTCCTCCGAAGGCGTCGTCTTCGGCCGCAGCTTCTTCGCCGCCGCCGCGATGCTCTCGCTCGTCGCCCTGCCGCTGATCGTCGCCTCGACCCGGCAGGGCCTCGAATCGATCCCGCGCCACGTGCGCGAGGCCTCCTACGCGGTCGGCAAGACCAAGGCGGCGACGGTCCGCCGGATCCTCCTCCCCACCGCCCGGCCGCAGGTCGCCACCGGGATGATCCTCGGCCTCGGCCGGATCATCGGCGACACCGCGATCATCGTCGTGCTGCTCGGCGCGACCCAGAACTTCGCCACGGTCGAAGGCGCGCCGTTCCCCCTCGACTACCTGCGCGGGGCGGGCACGACGCTGACCAACTTCGTCTACGAGGCGTCCCCGACCGGCAACCTCAACCAGCCCGAGAAAGCCTACGCGGCGGCTTTCGTCCTGCTGCTGATGGTGCTCGGCCTGAACGCGGCCGCCGATCTGGTCCACCGCCGCGCAAGGAGAGTTGGAACGTGGAGTCACTGACCCGGCACGACCTGACCGCCCCGCCGCCGATCCGGCGGCTCGACCCCGAGGACCCGACCCCGGCCCAGGAGGTCGGCCCCCCGGTCGCCACCAACGGCAATGGCGAGCCGCCCGCGCCCGCCGCCGCGGGCGGCTTCACCGCCGCCAGACGCCGGGTCGCGGCGCCGCAGTTCTCGATCCGGCGGATGGAGGTCGACAAGGTGTCGATCCACTACGGCGAGAAAGAAGCGGTGAAAGGCGTCTCGCTGCCGATCCGCCAGGGTGAGGTACTGGCGCTGATCGGCCCGTCGGGCTGCGGCAAGACGACCTTGCTGCGCTCGCTGAACCGGCTCACCGAGCTGACCTCGAGCGCGCGCCTCTCCGGCTCGATCCGCCTCGACGACGTCGACATCCGCCTGATCGAGCCGACCTTGCTGCGGCGGCGGGTGACGATGGTCTTCCAGCAGCCGAACCCGTTCCCGATGTCGATCTTCGACAACATCGCCTACGTCCTGCGCGAGCAGGGCTCGCGGCGGACGAAAAAGAAGGTGCTGGCGCCGCAGGTGCACTCGGCGCTGCAGCGGGCGGGGCTCTTCGAGGAGGTCAAGGACAACCTCGACCACCCGGCGCTGAAACTGTCGGGCGGCCAGCAGCAGCGGCTCTGCATCGCGCGGGCGCTGGCGGCCGAGCCCGAGGTGCTGCTGCTCGACGAGCCCTGCTCGGCGCTCGACCCGCAGTCGACCGCCGTGATCGAGGACCTGATCGTGAAGCTGCGCGACGACGTCGCGGTCGTGATCGTCACCCACAACCTGCAGCAGGCCTACCGGATCGCCGACCACGTCGCCTTCATGTACCTCGGCGACCTGGTCGAGTACAACAGCGCCACCCGGCTCTTCAACGCACCCGCCCAGGAGCGGACGCGGGAGTACGTCAGCGGTGCGTTCGGTTAGGGAGGGCGTGGCCGTGGCGATCTGCGTCTGTCTGCTCGCCGCGGGCGCGAGCGGCTGCTCGACGACCCAGGACAAGGCGGCGGCCAAACAGGCCGAAGCGGAGAAGATCCTGAAGGCGCGGGCCGAGCGGCAGAAGGCGAAGAAACGCGAGAGGGCCGGGCGTCGGGAGCACCATCACGGCAACGGCAAGTCGAAGGGGGACAAGTGAGCGAGCAGAGCCCGCTGACCAGGCCGCAGGGGTACGAGCCCTGCGAAGAGTGCGGGGCGCCGCTCGACCCCCAGCAGCGCTACTGCGTCGAATGCGCGGCGCGGCGGGGGAACGGGTCGAACCCGGCCTCGCGCTACTTCGCCGCGATGAGCAAAAAATCGCGGCGGCCGCTGACCCGGTCGCAGGCGAAAGGGTCCGGCGGCGGCAGTCGCGCGGCGGCGGTCGGCTTCTTCGCCCTGCTGCCGATCGCGGTGGCGCTGGGGGTCGTGGTCGGGCGCAGCGGCTCGGGCGACTCGAACGAAGAGGCGCTCCTGCGGGCGCTCCACCAGGCGGAAAAGCAGCAGGTCGCCGCGGCGCCGGTCGTCACCGAAGAAGCGGCGACGACGACCGCCTCGACCAAAGGCGCCAAAGCCGCGTCGAAAGGCGCGAAAAAAGGTGGCAAAGGGGCGGCGAAAGCGAACGCCAAGAAAGCCGAGGCGAGCTCCCACGGCAAGGTGCTGAGCAAGACCAAGAACGGCACCGTCCACCAGGTGACGGGCTTCGAAGCGACCAAGGAAACCGAAGAAGCCGACACCAAACTGGTCGAAGAAAACCCCGAACAGACGGGCGAAAACTACATCAAGGCGCAGCAGAATCTGCCCGATGTCGTCGTCGTCGGCGGCGAAGGGACGGGCTCGTCGTCGGGTGGAGAACTGCCGCCGGGGGTGGAACCGTGAGCGACGACTCCGGGCAGACGGCGAAGCTGCCGCCGACCGCGAACGGGGATGCCCCGCCGCCCGACGGCGGGCCCCGGCGACCGCCCGCGCCGGTGACCGGAATCCCGGCGCCGCCGCCGACCCCGGCGCCGCCGGTCGGTCCTCCCCGCTTCCCGATCCCCGGGCGGCGCAAGGGCGACCTGGCGCCGCCGAAGCCGAATTCGGCGGAGGAGGCGGCCACGGAGGCCGAGCGCAAAGAGGAGGAGAGCGCCGAGCTGATCGCGCAGCGGGACCGCCTGCTGGAGAAGTTCACCGTGATGCAGGCCGACCTCGGCGGCGCCTTCTACGAGATGGCGATCCGCGATCACGTGCGGCTCGACGTCCTCACCCGCAAAGCGGCCGAGCTGCAGCGGGTCGACGCCGAGCTGCTCGCGGTCGAGCGGGCGCTCGAGCTCGAACGCGCCGACGCCGCCGGCCTCTGCCCGGGCTGCGGCGCGCCCTACGGCCCCGCCGTGCGCTTCTGCGCACAGTGCGGCACGCCGCTGATGCCGTCGGAGGCGGGCGCGTGAGGGGCTGGTTCACCACCCGCTTCCGCGCCGCGATCGCCGCGGCGGCGACGCTGACCGGCAAGCGCTTCGGCCTGCTCGTCGCCTCCTCGGTGGTGGCGACCTCGGCGATCGTCGCCGCCGCGGCGACCAACCAACCGGAAGCGAGCCCGCTGGCGGCGCTGCTCGGCCACAGCCTCGCCGCCGACCGCACCCCGGTCGCCGCGGCGCCGGCGCCGGCGCCCGAACCCGAAGAAGAAGCGGCGGGACCGGCCGAATCGGTGGCGCACGAAGCGAGCCCGGAACCGGAACCGGCCATCATCCCCACGCCCGCACCGGAACCGGTGGTCGTCCCCGCAGAAACGGCGCCCGAACCGACGCCGGAACCGGAACCCGAAGTCGCGCCGGAAGAACCCGAACCGACGCCGACGGTGAGCAGGCCCGAAGCCGGCCGGATCAAGCACGTCTTCCTGATCTCGCTGGTCAGCTCGGGGTACCAGGCGGCGTTCGGTGCGACCGGGTCGACGATGCCCTACCTGAGCGGGACGCTTCGTCCCAAGGGGTTGCTGCTGACCAACTACTCGGTGCTCGACGACGCGGTGACGCCGAACGCGATCGCGACGCTCGGCGGCCAGCCGCCGAACGCGAAGACGAAGGAAGACTGCCCGGTGTTCACGCCGTTCCCCTCGACCTCGACGACCAGCAAGGCCGGGGTCGTCGCCGGCGAAGGGTGCGTGTACCCGGTCGAAACCGAGACGCTCGCCTCGCAGCTCGGCATCGCCCAGTTCACCTGGAAGGGGTACTTCGAAGCGATGGCGAACCCGACCACCGGCGAACCGGAAAACTGCGTCTACCCCGCCTCCGAAGAACCGGAAGTCCTCACCACCGGCGGCTACTCGGCGCGGCTCAACCCGTTCACCCACTTCCACTCGCTGCTCGACGTGGGCGAATGCTCGACCGGCACGGTGCCGATCACCGAACTGAAGAAGGACCTGAAGAGCGAAGCCAAGACGCCGAACTTCTCCTACATCTCGCCCGACCTCTGCAAGGCGGGCGTGACCGGACAGTGCCCGGAAGGCGCCGCCGACGGCGCCGCGGCGGCCGACGAATGGCTCGCCGAAGTGGTCCCGGAGATCCTCGAATCGCCGGCCTACAAGAAGGACGGCCTGCTGATCGTCACGTTTGCCGGGATCAACCCACCGGCGCCGGTCGCCGAAGGCGAAACGCCGCCGCCCGCGCCGGCGGACCCGCTGAAGACCGGCGCGGTGCTGGTCTCGAAATTCATCACCAAGGGCTCGACCGACGCCGCTCCCTACAACCCGTACTCGCTGCTGCGCTCGAGCGAGGAACTGTTCGGGCTCGGGCAACTGGCGAAGGCCGGGGACAAGACGACCAAGACCTTCGCGCCGGAACTACTGGGCGAAAGCGGCGGGGCCTCGGGCAAGAAGAGCGGCGGCGACTGACCGCCTCCCCGGTGTTTTTGACAACCTTTTGGGATGAGTCCCGCCAATCAAAGCAATGGCGGCGAGCCGATCACGGCCGCCGGCATCGAAGAACTGAAAGCCGAGCTGGCCGAGCTGAAAGGGCCGCGCCGGCAGGAGATGGCCGACCGCATCCGCGTCGCCCGCGAGCTGGGCGACCTCAAGGAGAACGCGGAGTACCACACGGCCAAAGACGATCAGGCGATGATGGAGACGCGGATCAAACGCCTTGAGGAACGCCTCCGCAACGCGGTCGTGGTCGAGGCGACCGACGGCGGTCGGACCTTCGCCTTCGGGCGCACCGCCGAAGTGCTCGACGAGGGCAAAGGCGAGAACGTCACCTGGACGTTGGTCGGCTCGACCGAGGCCAACCTCGCCGAAGGCAAGCTGTCGGCCGAGTCGCCGATCGGCCAGGCGCTGATGGACGCCGAGGTCGGCTCGACCGTCGACGTCGAGACGCCGCGCGGGACAAAAAGCTTCAAGGTCGTCAAGCTCGTCGACTAGCCGGCGCCGCCGGCGCGCTCGGGGGCGTCGGTTCGGGGACCTCGGCCGCGGGCTCGGGCGCCGCCGCGAGCGGGGCCGCCGGCGCGGGCTCGGCCAAGGTCGACCAGGGCGCCGCCACCGGCTTGCGTTCGTCGTAGACGACCTCGGTGCCCGCCATGCGGTCGGCCCAGCCGCGCCGCGATTCGCCGAAGACGATGCCGAGGAAGCCGATGCCGAAGGTGACGATCGAGAGGCCGAGGCCGATCAGCCGGCGGACCGCCCGCCCGAACGGCAGCCGCCGTTCGCTCAGCCGGATGCCGAGGAAGCGCATCCCCGGGGTCTGTCCCTCGAGCCCCCAGAACCCGGCCAGATAGGCGCCGACGACGACCAGCCAGAAGAAGGACCCGACGGCGATCGCGCCGCGCGGCACGCCTTCGCCGCTGCCGCCGAAGAAGGTGACGATCAGGGTCGCGGCGCCGGCGAGGACGGTGAAGGAGAGGTTGACGATCACCGCGTCGATCAGGAAGGCGAGGCCGCGGGTGACGATCCCGGCGCGGTTGGTCGGCAGCGGCCGGCGGCGGCGGAAGAGGATCCGGCGGGCGACGCTCTCCAAGGTGTTGTCGAGGTCGCGGGCGACCTTGGCGATCTGCCGGCCGATGTCGTCGAGCAGGCCGACGCCCTGGGAGGCGATCGCGGCGCGCACCTCGGGCGCCTCGGCGATCCGCTCGACCAGCTGCTGGGTCTGCTGGGAGGCGAGCAGCCGGCGCCAGATCTCGTCGACCAGCTCCGAGTCGAGCGCCTCGATCAGCGCCTGCTTGACCGCGGCGCTCTCCAGCGCGCCCTGCACGGCCTCTTCGAGCACCGGCCCTTCAAGCACGCGCGCCAGCGCCCGCTCGACCGCCTCGCTTTCGACCGCCGAGACGATCGCCTCCTCGGCGGCCATCTCGACCGCCTTGTCGATCCCGGTGGCGCGCCCGACCGCCCCGGCGCCGCGGGCTCCGGCGCCCAGCAGCCGCGCCGCGAGTGGCGTGCTCTCGTCGGCCATGCGCCGAGTCTAGCCGCGCCGCCCCCACCCGGCGCGTCGGCGTCAGGTGGTGATTCCGTGGACGGGAGCGCCGCAAGCCGGCGCCCGGGCCGGGCGGCCGTCCGAGATGCGCCCAGCCGGGTCCGTGGGGAGTGATGAGGGTTCGCGACCTGTCCCGGCCGACATGCGCGCGTCACAGAGAAGAAGCCCGCATTCGGTCACGAAGGCGCAGGCCCCGTGACAAAGGCCCAAAGGACGTCACGGCCCGTCATGGCCTCTCGACCGGTCGAGCGGACGCGTGTGGAGTTTCGGTCCCACAGGGACCGAAACTCGACGCGCGTCCTCACCCGACGACGTCGACGACCGGCGTCGGCGCAGGGTCCGTGACGAAGGCCCATGGGACGTCACGGTTCCTCCCGACTTCCTCATGCGTCGGGATCCTCCGTTCGCTGCTTGTACCGCTATGCGGTACAAGCAGCGAACGGAGACCTCGGGACCCGGATCCAGGTGACCGGACCCATGCGGATCCGTGACGAACCGGGCGGAACTGTGACGGAAGCCCGGAGCTCCTCCCGTCCCTGTGCCCCCTTCCCCACGAACCCGTCACGTCCCGGGCGTCTCGTGGCGGCCACAGCCTGCCAGGGCCGCGACGAGACGCCCGGGACGCACCTCGGACGGCCGCCGCGGCCCGGACCGCCGCCCCGCGCAACTCGGACGGCCACCCCGCCCCCGAACCACAGGCCCCGGCCCGGCGCCCAGCCCTCGAACCGCCCACCTACCTACCGCGCCACGGGCCGTCCGAGGTGCTCGAGCAGGCGGTCGAGGAACTCGCCCTGGGCGGGCAGCAGCTTGCGTCGCGCGGCCTCCAACTCGAACCAGTCGGCGCGGTCGACCTCGGGGAACTCGACCTCGCGGCCGCTGCGGGGCGGCCACTCCATCTCGAATGTGTTGCTGTCGAGGGCGTCCGGGTCGAAGTCCCCCTCCGCCGCCCAGGCGTCGACGACTTTGCCCGCCCGCTGGCGGATCGAGCCGAGCTCGATCAGCTCGCCGGGCTCGAGGTCGGGCGCCGCCGCGCCGAGCTCCTCGTCGAGCTCCCGCAGCGCCGCCGCGCGCGAGTCCTCGTCGCCCTCGATGCCGCCCTTGGGGATCGACCAGGCACCGTCGTCGCGGCGCGCCCAGTAGGGCCCGCCCGGGTGGACGAGGAGGAACTCGGTGGTGCCGTCGCGCCGGCGGTAGAGGAGGATGCCGGAGCTGCGTTTGGTCGCCATCCGTGTATTTCAGCGGGCGAGGGCGTCGAGCAGCGGCGCGAGCGCCTCGAGCACATCGTCGCGGGGCGCCGCGGCGAGGGTCTCGAGGGTGCCGTTGGCGCGGGTCACCGCGACGCCGACGGCCAGCGCGACGAGGAGCTCGGCGCGCAGCTCGGCGTCGGCGGCGCCGCGCTCGCGCAGCTCCCCGGCGAGGCCGGCGACGACCCGGTCGCCGACGACGGCGCTGATCTGGCGGCGCGCGCCGGGGGTCAGCGCGGGGCTGGCGAGGGCGCGGCTGATCGGGTTGTGGCCGCGTTCGTCCCAGCGCTCGAGCAGGAGGCGGAGCAGCTCCGCGGGCGCGTAGTCGAGGTCCTCGTCCCCGGGGGAGCGGACGGCGATCGCGGCCAGGAAGAGGCCTTCCTTGGAGTCGAAGTAGCGGGCGATCAGGGCCGGGTCGACGCCCGCCCGGTCGCCGATCTCACGCGTCGTCGCGCGGTCGTAGCCGACCTCGTCGAATACGCGTCGGGCGGCGTCCAACAGCGCCCGGCGCGAGGCCTCGGCATCGTGTGGACGCCGCGTCGCGGTCGCCTTGTCACCGAGCGGTGACATGGCGGCAACCGTAGCAAGCCGATCACCCCCCGAGGCGGAAGGCGACCAGCGCGGGCTGCTGGCCTTCGGCGACGGCGATGCCGGCGGGGACGATCAGGGTGTCACCGGAGGCGCTCATCCCCGAGTTAGATCCGGCGGGCAGCGCCGCCGACCACACTTCTCCCCCGGTTTCGCCGTCGAGGCCGTGCAGCGTGCCGTCGAAGGTGGCGAAGAAGACCATGTCGTTGACCGCGACCGGCGCGCCGAATGCCGCCGTTTCGTATTCCTCGTTCCACACTTCCTTGCCGGTGGCGATGTCGAGGCCGACCATTTCGCCGGTCATCGATTCGCCTTCGCCGATCGTTTCGCCGTTTTCGATCGTCAGCGCGTGGTTGACGATCGGCACGTAGAGCGTCTTCTTCGACGCCGCCATCGGCGCGATCACCCCGCCGAGCAGGCCCGGGTAGACGGTCGCCTGCTGCGGCAGCTTCGACGTTTCGCCGCGCATCGCCCTGGCCCCGTCTTCGTCGTGCCCGTTGTGCCTGCCGACCGGCGTCTTCCAGACCAGCTTGCCGGTCTTCGCGTCGACCGCGACGACGAGGCCGTTCTTGCCGGAGCCGATCGCCAGTTGCCTGCCGCCGACGGTGGCGAGGATCGGCGGGTTCTGGAAGTCCCAGTCGTAGACGTCGTGCGGGGTCGCCTGGTAGTACCACTCGAGCTTGCCGGTCTTCGCGTTCAGCTTCACCATCGAGTCGGTGTAGAGGTCGGGCCCGGGCCGGCTGGCGCCCCAGGGCAGCCCTTCGGCGCCGGGGAACGGCACCGGGTTGCCGGTCCCGATGTACATCCCGCCTTCTTCGTCGAAGGAGGGCGCGTACCAGACCCCGCCGCCGGCGTTGATGTTCCGGTGCTGCTTCGACCAGAGCCCTTTCGGCACCGTGTCGAAGTGCCACTTTTTCGCCCCGGTCTTCGCGTCGAGCGCCCAGAGGACCCCGGCGATGCCGCCGTTGTAGGCGCTGGTCACGTCGGTCGGCACGGTCGAGACGTAGACCAGCCCGTCGTGGACGCCCGGCGACATGTCGATCGCTTCCTTCGGCACCGTCGTCAGTTCGGTCGACCACAGTTCCTTGCCCGAGGCCGCGTCGAGGGCGAAGGCCTTCGTCGCGGTCGCGCCGAACACCTTCCCTTCTTCGACCGTCACCCCGTTCGGTCCCTGGTCCGGTTCTTCCAGCTTCGTTTCCCAGATCCGTTC
This sequence comes from Solirubrobacterales bacterium, assembly GCA_035547715.1. GTDB lineage: Bacteria > Actinomycetota > Thermoleophilia > Solirubrobacterales > 70-9 > VAYN01. The sequence continues at coordinate 4,640 of DASZUH010000446.1, read as the reverse complement.
GCCGGTCTGCAGGTTGTAGGCGGCGACGTTCGATTCCAGGTCCTGCATGTAGACGATGCCGTCGCTGATCACCGGCGAGGCGGCGAAGGCGCCGTAGGTGCTGTGCGCTTCGCTCGGCGCCTTCCAGGCTTCTTCCAGTTCGGGCGCGGTTTTGCGGTTGATCGGGCCACCGGAGACGAAGCGGCTGTTGGCCAGGTCGACGCCGGGGAAGGCCGGATCCTTGGCGACCTGGGCGGCGCCGCCTTCGCCGCCCGGGGCGCTCGATCCGCCGCCCCCGGAGCCGCTCGACGAGCCGCCGCACCCCGCCAGCAAGGCGATGACCAGCACGGTCAGGATCGCCGCGGCGGCGCCGCGCCTCGCTTTCGTCAGCGCCGGGAGGAGCGGGGCGAGGACGCGGTTGGCGAGCAGGCCGAGGCTGCCGAGGTTGGCGAAGCCGGGGCCCTGGCTGAGGCCGGCGAGGCCGGGGATGTGCAGGCGCGGCTCGAGGCCCGCGAGCGCCAGCGAGCGCTCGAAGCGCAGCTCGGTCCCCGGCGGGCGGTCCCAGATCGGGCCGACGCGCGCCTCGAGCTCCGCCCGCACCGGCTCGGCGAAGAGGCCGCGCAGCTGAGCCAGGAGGTCGAAGCCGGTGCAGTTGACCACGTACTCGTGGTGGGCGACGGCCGGACCGGCGGCGGTCTCGAGCGCCAGCTCGACCCCCTCGCCCGCGCCCGCCGCGGCGAGGTGCACGGCGCGCCCGAGCTCGAAGCTGCAGCGCTCGTCCCCCGCCAGCCGCCCGATCACGGTCGCGTCGAAGACGCCGCGATCGCAGTGCTTGACGAAGTCCTGGCGGGTCTCCAGGTCGAGGCTCTCCCAGCCGACGTCGTCGGGGTCGGCGAAGACGCGGTTCTCGAGGAAGCTCTCGCCGCGGCTCAGCGGCAGCATCGGCGTGTACAGGGTGATCCGCGCCGCGGGCCGCATCGCGCGCAGGAAGACGAACGCCGAGAGCGCGCTCTCGCCGCCGCCGACGATCGCCACGTCGACCTCGCGGTCGGCCGGCAGGCGGGCGAACTCGCCCCGCCGGCTGTCGCAGTGCAGGAGGCGGGGCTCGGCCGCCGGATCGTGCGGGAAGGCGCGGTGGGCGCCCGGCCCGGTGAGGAGCAGGGAGCGCCCGGCGAGCCGGCGCGGCGGCTCCTCGCCGTCGCCCTCGACGTCGAGGACCCAGCGCTCGCGCGCCGCGTCGAGGCTGACCGCGACGACCCGCCCGCGCAGCATCGACACCCCCTCGGTCGCCCGCGCCAGCACCCAGCCGAGGTAGATCCCGTAATCGCGGTGGAGGATCGGCGGCGCGCCCGCGTTCACCCACGGCGCGTACTCGCCCCGTTCGATCGCGTGGCGCTGCCAGCTCAGCGGCAGCAGGGCGGCGTCGAGCCGGTCGCCGACGGCGGGGAACTGGCGCGCGCTGCGATAGGGGAAGCCGACGTCCTTGATCGGCGGCACCGCCAGCGGCTCCTCGCCCGAGGTCATCCCGTTCAGTCCCAGCCAGGAGGCGGCGGGCTCGGCTTTCTCGATGATCGTCACCGTCAGGTCGGCCAGGCCGAGCCCGTTCAGCGCGTCGACCTTGGCCGCGATCGCGGCCGCCTTCGCCCCCGCGCCGACGACCAGCAGGTCCGACACCTCGTCGCTCATCCCACCATCACCAACCCTTTCTCTCCCGGACTGAATGAGATCGCCGCTTTGCTGACCCGCTCGCCGCGGGCGTCCACCGGTTGCAGTTCGACCGCCGCCAGCACCTCGCGCAGCACGCGCTTCATCTCGAGCTGCGCGTAGGGGGCGGCGATGCAGCGGCGCGTGCCGCCGCCGAAGGGGATCCAGGTGTAGGTGCCCGGCGGCTTCTCGAGGAAGCGCTCGGGGCGGAAGCGGAGCGGTTCGGGGTAGTGGCGGGGATCACGGTGGAGCAGGTGGATGCAGGGGGCGACGACGGTCCCCGCCGGCAGGTCGCGGCCGGCGAGGCGCATCCGCGCGAGCAGCCGGCGGACGACCACCGGGACCGGCGGGCGCAGCCGCAGCGTCTCCTTGACGACCGCATCGAGGTAGGCGTCGTCCCCGTCGTCGGCCGCGATGGCAGCGCGGGCGCGGGCGAGCGTCTCGGGGTTGCGCAGGAGGCGCTCGAAGGCCCAGGCGAGCGAGGTCGAGGTCGGGCCGTCGGAGAGCAGGGTCACGAGTTCGTCGCGGAGCTCCTCCTCGCCGAGCGGCGAGCCGTCCTCGCGGCGCGCGGCGATCAGCATCGAGACGACGTCGGGACGCGCCGGGATCGGTTCGGCGCGGCGGCGGCGGACCTCGGCGAGCGCCTCGTCCTCGACCGGGCGCATCGCCCGGTGGTAGGCGCGGCTGTGGCGCACCCACTCGGGCCCGAGCAGGGTGAGCGCGGCGAGGTTGCGCGGCCGGTTCAGCCAGCCGGTCAGCGCGGTGAGGTGGCGGCGCAGCGGGTCGAGGCGCGGTTCGTCGGCGCGCTCGCCGAAGACCACGCGCATCACCACCTCGAGCGTCACCGACTGCATCCGCGGCCACAGCGCGAAGGGCTCGCCGGCGGGCCAGGCGGCGACCTCGCGGCGGGCCACCGCGGCGATCGTCGCGGCGTCGTTGGCGATCGCCTCGCCGTGGAAGGCGGGCAGGACGACGCGGCGCCGGCGCATGTGGTCCGGCTCTTCGGAGAGCATCATCGAGCGCGGGCCGAGCAGCGGCCCGAGCAGCGGGTTGGCGAGCGCGACGCCGACCTCCTCGCCGGCGGTGAAGACCGCTTTGACGTCGTCGGGGTCGGCAAGGATCACCCAGTCGCCCCAGTGGCGGATACGCAGGGTGAAGGCGTCACCGTGGCGCTCCCGGCAGCGCTCGAGCCAGGGCAGCGCCCGGTTCGTCCAGCCGAGCGCCTGCAGCGCCCGCGGCATCCGCGGCCCCGGCGGCAGGCTCACGCGTCGCCCTTCGCCAGGCGCGCCATCAGCTCGTCCTCGGCGCGGCAGGTGGCCTCGATCATCAGGTCGAAGAAGGCCGCGGTGAAGTCGGTCGGCAGGTCGACCTCGGCGCCGTGCTGGAGATAACGCGCGCGGACGATCTCGACCCGTCCCGGCTGCATCATGTCGATCGCGTTCTCGGCCTTGTGGACGGCGACTTCGCGGCAGATCTCGAAGCGCTCGCCGAGCAGGTCGACGAGCTGCGCGTCGATCTGGTCGAGGCGCGCGCGGAAGGGCGCGAGGCCGTCGGCGACCGCCTGCTCGGCCGGGGTGAGGCCGTCGGCGGCGGCCACGATCTCCTCGCCCGCCTCGGTCATACCGGGTCCTCTCCCAGGAGGCCGGCGGCGAAGGCGTGGCTGCACGGCGCCAGCGCGCCGAGCGCGTAGCCGCCCTCCTGGACGATGCAGACCGGCAGCCCGGTGGCGGCGAGCAGGCGGCCGATGCCGGCGAAGACCTCCGGGCCGAAGTGCCAGCTGCCGTGCGGATCGCCGTCGACCGTGTCGTAGCCGAGCGAGACGACCAGCGCCGCCGAGCTGGCGGCCAGCTCGGCGAGCGAGGCCTCGACCTCGGCCAGGTAGGCGACGGGGTCGGGCGCGGCGCTGAAGGCGTGGGCGCGTTCGCGCGGGGCGCGGGGCAGCTCGGTGCCGGCGGCGACGTTGGTCACCGGCGCCGCGTGCAGCGAGTGCAGGGTCGCCTCGCCGCCCATCCGCTCGACCAGGGCCGAGGTCCCGTTCGGATAGTGGAGGTCGAGGTCGAGGACGCCGACCGGAGCCAGGCCGCCGGCGCGCAGCGCCTCGACCGCGGCGGCGGCGTTGTTCAGGTAGCAGTAGCCGCCGATGAAGTCGGGGCCGGCGTGATGGCCGGGCGGGCGGCAGACCGCGTAGGCATAACGGTCGCCGGCGAGCAGGCGGTCGGCGGCGGAGAGCGCGGTGCGGACCGCCTCGCGGGCGGCGGCGACGAGCGCCGCGCTGACCGGGATGTCGGGCTCGAGCCCCGGCGGCGCGAGTTGCGGCAGCACGGTCGGCTCCTCACCGGCGGCGTCGAGGGCCGCCAGGTGCTCGGCGGCGTGGAGCGCGGCGAGCGTCCGCTCGACCGCCGCGTCGTCGGCCGCCGCGCCGACGCAACGGACCCCGAAGTGGCGGCGCAGGCCGGTGCGGAGCGCGGCGAGCCGCGCGTCGGAATCGCGGCCCTCGAGGCGCGCGTCGCCTTCGCGGATCCAGACCGAGCTCGTGTCGAGGCCCGCATCGGTCCCGGTCCGCTGCTCGACCATCACCAGTTCGGTCACGACACCACCTCGCGCTTCGCTCCCGGCGCGAAGAACCAGGCTCCCGGCGCGGAGAAACAGATATGGACGCCTGGCCGCTCCGCGCTCACGGCAGTGCCTTCCGCATCCGCGGGCCGAGCCGTTCGAAGCCGTTGGCGCGGTAGAAGCGCTCGGTGGCGCGGATCGCCTCGAAGCTCTCGCGCGGCAGGCCGACCTCGACCCGCGCCGCGCCGGCGTCGCTCGCGACGCGGCCGAGCGCCTCGACGAGGCCCGCGCCGACGCCGCGGTCGCGCCATTCGCGCCGGGTCCAGAGCACCTCGATGGTCAGCACCCGTCCCGGCACCTGGATCGCCCGCGCCCAGCTCGCCGTCAGCACCCCGACCAGATCG
>DASZUH010000445.1:0-7915 GCA_035547715.1 Solirubrobacterales bacterium | reverse complement strand
GTTCGGGTATGCCGAACAAGCGACGACCGGAAGGGCCTCGGACCCCGACCGCCAGCCCGAGAAGGCCAGGAGGTGCGGTTGTCGTCACGAAGACGAATGGAACGTCACGGTTCGTCCCGTCCTCCTCGGCGATCCCGACCGCGTGGTCGACCTAACCCACCCATGGCGCCGGTCAGGTCGACCGCGCCCCCCGCGGGTCGGTCCAGGTGACGGAAGCCATGAGGATCCGTGACGAATCGGGACGAAGGGTGACGGGAGCCCGCACCTCCTCCCGTCCCTGTGCACCCTTCCCCACGGAACCCGCACGTCCCGGGCGTCTCGTGGCAAGCGGGCAACCTGCCAGGGCCGCCACGAGACGCCCGGGACGCAACTCGGACGGCCGGAGCGGACCGCAGCCACCCCGCCCCTCTCATCGCTGCTTAACCGCGCATGCCTAACTTGCGGCGCCATGGCCGATACCTCCCTCTCCTCCCTGAACCGCACCTCCCGCGCGACCTCGGGCACCTGGCTCACCAAGGTCCCCGTGATCATCGCCTTCTTCTGGCTCACCAAGGTGGCGACGACCGCGATGGGGGAGACCACCTCCGACGCCCTCAACGGCCTGCCGACCGGCCCCGCCGTCGCCATCCCGCTGATGTTGATCGGGCTGGTCTGGACCCTGCGCCGCCAGTTCCGCTCCGACCGCTACGAAGCGTGGACCTACTGGTCGGTGGTGGTGATGGTCGCGATCTTCGGCACCTCCGCGGCCGACGCCCTCCACGTCGGGCTCGGCGTCCCTTACCTGGTCTCGACGATCTTCTACGCGATCGTCCTCGCCGTGATCTTCGCCGTCTGGTACCGGGTCGAGGGCACGCTCTCGATCCACTCGATCCGCACCCGCCGCCGCGAGGCCTTCTACTGGGCGACCGTCCTCGCCACCTTCGCCCTCGGCACCGCCTGCGGCGACATGACGGCGACGACGCTCCACATCGGCTACCTCGGCTCCGGCCTGATGTTCCTCGGGCTGATCGCGATCCCCTTCCTCGGCCACCGCTACCTCGGCATGAACGAGGTCCTCGCCTTCTGGATCGCCTACGTCCTCACCCGCCCGCTGGGCGCCTCGTTCGCCGACTGGATGGCGGTCGAACCGCACCGCGGCGGGCTCGGACTCGGCGCCGGCGGAGCCAGCCTCATCCTCGCCGCGGTCGTCTTCTTCTGCATCCGCCGCCTGGCGACGACAAAGATCGACGTCCGGGTCGAGGACGTCGACCTCGAAGCGGAGGGCTCAGACGGCGACGGGCTCAGTCGCGGTCGCGCCCTCGGCCTCGACCTTGGGTAGAGCTTCAGGAAGCGTGTAGAAGTGCTCGGTGGCGCCGCGCACGGCGCGCCGGCGCACCAGCACGATCAGCCCCGCTTTCGCCAGCTCGGTCACGTGGTAGTTCGTGTTGCTGAGCGGGATCTGCAGCTCCTGGCTGAGCTCCGAGGGGGAGAGCACCCGGCCGCCGTCGATGCCGAGGATCTCGAGAATCGAGATCCGCAGTGGATGAGCCGTCGCCCGCGCCAGGCGCTCCCAGTTCACCGGGATCGATTTGGTGCTCGCGCGCCTCCCGTTGCCGCGCGCGCTGGTCGAGGTTCCGTTTCCGTTGGCGTTCACGTCTGCGACTCCGTTTCCGTTCCCTTTGTCCGCGTACCCATTCGCTCCGTTCGGCCCAACCATGCACCCCAGATTACCAAAAATTATTGACCTGGGTACCAAATTTCGGGTAAGGTCCGGTTCGGGATGCTCTTCCGGAGGAGAGATGCGTCGTACGGCGACGTATGGATCACTTTTTGCGTGGTCTGCGTCGGGATCGCCCTCGCGATCGCCTTCGCGCTGCTTCTGGTCCCCGCTTCTGCCCCCGCCGACACCTCGTCGGTGATCGAAGACAGCAATCCGCACGAACCGACGCTCGACTCGGGCTGGCAGGCCGGCACCTGCAAGAAGGAACCGGCGACCACCGACGGCAACGCGGCCGACTTCTGCAACGCCGGCAGCCCTCCCGGCAACGATGCGGGCGAATACTTCTTCGAAGAAGCGGCCGCCCATCCGAACTTCGGCTTCACCCAGTTCATCGTCCGCGGCGGCCTGCTCGGCAAACCGACGAACGAACTGGAGTACGTCCGCGTCGACCTGCCGGTCGGACTCGCGGTCAACCCCGGCGCCACCCAGCGCTGCCCGATCGCGACCTTCGAAGCGTCGGCGGCGAACTGCCCCGAAGGCTCGATCGTCGGCGAAAGCGGCGTCACCGCCTGGGCGCTCCTGCAGTTGCCGCCGGTCTCCGGGCTGACCGCGGTCAAGGTCTACAACGTCGTCCCGAAGCCGGGCCAGGTGGCCCGCTTCGGCCTCGAACTGCTCGGCAACGAAGTCTTCCTCGAAGGCGACATCGACTGGTCGGGCGACTACCACGAGGGCTTCACGATCGCCGTGCCGCGCGCCCTGCCGATCCGGCTGATCGACCCGCTGAACGCGCTGACCGAAGGGCTGATCGCGAAGAACCGCCTGGTCTTCGACGGCCGCGCCGGCGACGGCACCTTCCTCACCACGCCCAGCACCTGCAACGGCCGGGCCTTCCTCGAATCGGGCAGCCAGTACTCGACCTTCTTCAAGGCGATGAGCTACGCCGAAGTCGAAGCGGGCTCCCAGTTCCCGCGCGACGCCGGCGCGCCGCTCGAATCGCCGATCCCGCCCGGGACCTCGCCGAAAAGCTGCAACACGATCCCGTACACGCCGGCGATCGCGGTCGCGCCCGGAACCGACGAAACCAACTCGCCCGCCGCGGCGCAGGTGACCGTCGCCGTCCCGCACATCGCCAAACCGACCGGCCAGGACGACTCGACGACGAAGGAAGCGACGCTGACGCTGCCGGCCGGGATGGGCATCAACCCCTCGGCGGCGGCGGCGCCGAACCACCTCGAAACGTGCGACGACGCCCAGTTCCCGCTCCACTCGACCGCGCCGATCACCTGCCCCGGCAACGCGCGGATCGGCACCGCCGCGATCGCCTCGGCGGCGCTGCCCGAAGGCGAACTCGAAGGGCCCGTCTACATCGCCCGGCAGCTCAGCACCGACCCGGCCTCCGGCAACGAGTACCGGATCTTCATCGACGCCCGCTCCGACCGCTACGGGATCGACGTGCGGCTCGTCGGCCACGTCTTCGCCGACCCCGTCACCGGGCAGCTGACGACGAAGATCGCCGAAATCCCGCAGGTCCCGTTCACCGGCTTCCGGCTCGACTTCGTCGGCGGCGAGCGGGCGGTGCTGAGCAGCCCGATGACCTGCGGCCCCAACACCAGCGGCGCCGCGATGACGCCGTGGTCGGGCAACCCGGCGGCGACGCCGACCTCCAGCTTCGTCCTCCACGCCACCCCGGGCGGGGGCGGCTGCGCCGCGACGCTCGCCGCGCGCCCCTTCGCCCCCTCTTTCGCCGCCGCGCCGAAGTCGAGCAAGGCCGGCATCTACAGCCCGCTCCACGTCACCATCGCCCGCGGCAACGGCCGGCAGGAGCTGAAGGCCGCGACGGTAGCCCTGGCGCCGGGGATGATCGGCAGGTTGGCGGGCATCCCCTACTGCCCGGCGAGTGCGATCGCCGCCGCCGCCGGCACCACCGGCGCCGAACAGCAGGCCCACCCGAGCTGCCCGGCGAAGAGCGAAGTCGGCGTCGCCACGGTCCAGTCGGGCACCGGGCCGACGCCGCTCTCGATCACCGGCAAGGTCTTCCTCGCGGGCCCCTACAAGGGGGCTCCTCTCTCCCTGGCGATCGTCACCCCCGCCACGGCCGGGCCGTTCGACCTCGGCACGGTCGTGGTGCGGGTGGCGCTGCAGGTCGATCCGGAAACGGCGCAGGTGACCGCGATCTCCGACCCGATCCCGGACGTCTTCGGCGGCGCCCAACTGAGCATCCGCTCGATCGAACTGAACCTCGACCGCAAGGAATTCACGCTCAACCCGACCAGTTGCTCGAAGCTGCAATCGACGGCGACGTTGGCCGGGGGCGGCGGCGATCCCGCCTCCTCGTCGGCCTGGAGCTCCTACGGCGCGACGGCTCCCTTCCAGACCTCGGATTGCGAATCGCTCGACTTCGACCCGCAGTTGACGATCCGCTTCCTCGGCGGCCGCAAGGCGACCAGGCGCACCGGGCACCCGAAGCTGCAGGCGACGCTCGAGGCGCGCGCGGGCGACGCCAACATCGCCGCCGCGACGGTGACCCTGCCGCGCTCGGAGCTGCTCGACCAGGCCCACATCAAGACGATCTGCACGCGCGTCCAGCTGGCGGCGCAGCAGTGCCCGGCGGCCTCGGTCTACGGCTACGCGAGCGCCGAATCGCCGCTGCTCGAAAAGGAGCTGGCGGGGCCGGTCTACCTCGTCTCCTCGAACCACACGCTGCCCGACCTCCTCGCCGACCTGCAGGGCCAGGTCGAGATCCGCCTCCACGGCGTGATCAGGTCGGTCGGGCACGGCCGCATCCAGACGAGCTTCTCGCCGATCCCCGACGTCCCGGTCGCCAGGTTCACGCTGACCATGGAAGGCGGCAAGAAGGGCCTGCTGGTCAACTCGAAAGACGTTTGCGCCAGGCGCTACTTCTCGCGGATCGAATTCCAGGCCCAGAACGGCAAGCAGTCGCTGACCAGGCGCGCGCCGCTCAAGGTCGGCTCCTGCAAGGGGGTCAAGGGGAAGGCGCACAAGAAGAGGCGCCACCGCAAGAAGAAGCACGGCAGGCGCGCCACGGGCGAGCAGGTCGGCAAGGGGGCCGGCGAGCCCGCCGGCAAGAAAGCCAGGAACAGCCGCAGGTAGACCGGGCTGTTTTTCGATCGAGGAGAGGTGGGTACGGGTTGGCTCCGATGAGGAGGAGTGCACGGAACGTTGTAGGTGTTGCCGCGGCGGTGGTGTTGATCGCGCCGGTGATGGCGGGCTTCGCGAGCTCGGCCGCCGCGATCGGGATCGGCACCTGGGAAGCCGGGACCTGCAAAGTCGGCACCTGCACCTATACCGGGTCACCTGGCGACTTTTACTCGCAGGCCGCCGGCCATCCGCCGGATGGTGTCACCGACTTCTCGGTGAACGTCGAAGGCGAAGATCAGGCGAAAAGGGTGAAGGTTGAACTTCCGGAGGGTCTGAACGTCAACCCACAGGCCGCTCCCCGTTGCTCGGTCGCGGACTTCGAAGCGGACGCCTGCGCGGCCGCCGCCAAAGTCGGTGCCAGCTTTGTCACCACCAAAGTCCTCGGCCTGTCGATAGGGCCGCTCGAATTTCCCGTCTACGACCTCGAACCCGCTTCCGGCGAACCTGGCAAATTCGGCTTCCACGTCAAACTCGAAGTGCTCGGGATCGGCCTGATCAGCGAGTTCGTCTATCTCGAAACCGCGATCGAATGGGCGGGCGACTACCACGAGTCATTTTTCATCAACAACATCGCAGCCTTCCCGCCGCTGGCCGAGAACCGCCTCGTCTTCGACGGCCAGGCCGGCGGGGATTTCCTCACCCTGCCCAGTCCCTGTAACGGTAACTCGACCTCGATCCTCGAACTCGAAAGTGACTCCGGCGCGACGGCGGGGCCTCAACCGACGACGCCGCCGGTCCCGATCGGGAACTGCGCGGGAGTGCCGTTCGCGCCCACCGTCACCGCCGCCGCAAGCGGTTCGACCGACTCCTCCTCGACGGTGAGCGTGTCACTCGACATCCCGCAGCACGAAGGCGCCGACGAAGTCAACTCCTCCACGGTGAAGACCGCGAACGTGACCCTGCCCGTCGGCACCGGCCTCAATCCGGCGACCGCGCCGGGGCTGCAGTTCTGCAAGGACGGCCAGTTCCCGCTGAAGTCGCGGGCGGCGATCTCCTGCCCGGCCGAATCGCAGGTCGGCACCGTGGCGATCGAAGCGCCGGAGCTGCCCGCCGGGTCGCTCAAGGGGCCCGTCTACCTGGCCGAACAGAAGAGCCGCGAACCGCTCTCGGGCCAGGAGTACCGAATCTTCTTCGACGCCGAATCGGCCCGGTACGGGGTGCAGGTGCGCGAGGAAGGCAGGGTGAAGGCGAACCCGACCACGGGCCAACTGACCGCCGAATTCAGCGAACTGCCGCAGGTCGCGTTCAGCTCGGCGACGCTCACCTTCGGCCCCCAGGCCAAGCACGCGATCCCGGTGCTGAGCTCGCCGCCGCTCTGCACCAACACCGCCACCTCGAGCGCCGTCCCGTACTCGACCGGCGCGGTGACGCAGACCGCGACGACCGAACTGAAGCTGACCACGGCTCCGGGCGGCGGGCCGTGCGCGAAGACGATGGCCGAACGGCCCTTCACGCCGAGCTTCCTGGCCAAGCCGAACACCTTCAAGGCGGCGACCTTCACGCCCTACCGACTGACGATCGACCGGGCCGAAGGCCAACAGGAGATCAAGGGCTTCAGCCTCACGCTGCCGCCGGGCGCGACCGCGAAGCTCGCCGGCGTCCCCTACTGCCAGGCAAAGGAATTCTTGGCTGCCGAAGGCAAGACCGGCGCGGCCGAGAAGGAAAAGCCGAGCTGCCCCAAGGAAAGCCAGATCGGGGTGGCCGCGATCCAGTCCGGTACCGGCCCCGAACCGCTGAAGCTCGAAGGCAAGGCCTACCTCTCCGGTCCATATCAGGGGGCGCCGCTCTCGATCGTCGTCATCACCCCGGCGGTCGCCGGCCCGTTCGACCTCGGCAACGTCGTCGTCCACGCGCCGCTGAACCTCAACCCCGAAACCGGACAGGTGTCGACCAGCGCCGAGATTCCCGACGTCTTCGGCGGCGTGAAACTCGACATCCGCCAGATCGTCGTCAACCTGAACCGCAGGGAATTCACCCTCAACGGGACCAACTGCAAGAAGTCCTCGGTCGCCGGGACGGTCCAGGGTGGGGGAGGGGACCCGACCAACCCGGCGGCGTGGTCGTCGGCCGCGGTCTCGACCCCGGCGCAGGGCGAAGGCTGCAAGGCGCTCGGCTTCAAGCCGGGCCTGAAGCTGCGGCTCTTCGGCCAGACCCATCGCGCCCAGCACCCGAAGCTGAAGGCGACGCTGACGCCGCAGGAAGGCCAGGCCAACGTCGAACTCGCGTCGGTGGCGCTGCCGCACTCGATCTTCCTCGACCAGGCGAGCCTCGGCACCGTCTGCACGCGACCCCAGTTCGCCGCCGAACAGTGCCCGGGCAAATCGGTCTACGGCCACGCGATGGCCTGGTCGCCGCTGTTGTCGCAGCCGCTCGAAGGACCGGTCGTCCTGCGCTCCTCCAACAACACGCTGCCCGACATGGTCGCCCACCTCAAAGGCCAGGTCGACATCGACCTCGACGGCAGGATCGACAGCTACAAGGGCGGGATCCGCACCACCTTCGCCGGCATCCCGGACCTGCCGGTGAGCAAATTCGTCCTCGTCCTGCCGGGCGGCAAGGGCGGCCTGCTGCAGAACTCGACCAACCTCTGCGCCAAGCCGGTGCAGGGCATCATCCGCCTCACCGGCCACAACAGCCGCCGGTCCAACCGCCACGTGAGGATCCAGACGCCGTGCAAGGGCAAGGGCGCCCGGCACAAGGGCGCCAAGCACGGCAAGAAGCACGAGGGCGCCAAGCAGAAGAGCGCCAAGGGCGGCGGCCCCAGGCAGAAGGCCAAGCAGTAGCCGGCGACGGGCGCCGCGCCGCCGGCTGGAAAGCCGGCCAAACGGAGCCATCGGTCGCCGAATCGGCGTCTACCCGGTTCTATTTTCCGATCTATTTCCCTCACCCGCTCGACTTGATTCGCCCGCTCGGGCCGCTAGTGTCTGTCGCGGGAGTAGTGCCAGGGAGAAGTAGTACCGCCACGCAGGGGCGGCGTTATCGCTTTTGGGGAATTGCGTTAACGGAGGAGGAATAGATGTTCAGGCGTTCGGCAGCACTGGCGCTCCTATGCGTGGG